>CAMBDE010000005.1 GCA_945865295.1 Chitinophaga pinensis
CAGTATTATAATTAAGGTGCTTGATTATAATAAATAAGGTAAAATTGAAGTTGGTTTATTTAGAGCCTTAATTCCTTCGCAGGATCCCAAAATAATTTTTCAAAGTCCAAGACGGTTTCGTTTTGGACTTTTATTTTTTCCTTAGCTAAGAGCTCCTCCATTGTCGTAGGCGTTTCAAAATGTGCTTTCCCGCTTAACATACCATTGCGATTCACCACTCTGTGTGCGGGCACTTTTGGTTTTACACCATGAGAGGCATTCATGGCCCAGCCCACCATCCTTGAACTTCCTCCAGTGCCTAAGTATTTTGCAATGGCTCCATAGCTTGTCACACGTCCCTTGGGAATTAAACGTACAACATCAAATACGTTTTGAAAAAAGTCTTGTGTCTTAGGCGTGTATTGCATAAATAAAAGGAAACTAAATATACAAAATTTAAAGGGACGTAATTATAAACCAAGTAAATGAGATAAGAGCTAAGTTAATATTTTACAAATGCTTTTTAATATCTTCTGTATCAACTTGTTTTTCTGGATATGCTTCTGGTGCAGTTTTACTTGCTGCGGTTCTTATTAATTGTGCTCTTGTTTTAATTGGCTCAGGTACCGCGTCATAATCAAATGGACAATGCTTACAAGCTTCACCACAGCAATAGCCTCTTCCCTCATGGTACGCGGCAGTAAATACCCATTTTCCTTTTGGATCTATATAATAATGCACACCTTCAATCATTTTTTAATCTTCTTTTTTTGCTCTTGCCGCTTCTGCTTCCATTCTAAGTAATTCACCTGCATCCATGGGGATGTCTTTGACGGCTTCTTTTAAAACAGCATCTAGTTCCAAAGGCAGCTCTTTGTCAATATTAAACTGAATATAGTGAATCTTGTTACTCTGTGCGATATCCAATCCCTCGTAGTATGTTTTAATTAAACAACGAGGATCGATGTTTTGTTCGGCGTATAAGTTGTCTGTTTTGTAGATTAGGTTTAAACCATACATTTCAATCACTTTTAGTGTGAAATTGTAGAGTAGGGGGCTATCTGTCTTTAGGTGCACAATACCATCCTTTTTTAGAAACTGTTGATAGAGTCTTAAAAATTTTGGATGGGTCAAACGCTTTTTTGCCTTAGACCATCTTAGTTGGGGATCGGGGAAAGTGATCCAAATTTCATCCACCTCGTCTTTGGCAAAATAGTTAGAGGTCAGTTCTATTTGTGAACGAACAAATGCCACATTTTTTAATCCATCCTTATTGGCAATACTGGCACCTTTCCAGATACGATTGCCTTTTAAATCTATTCCTATAAAATTTTCATTTGGAAACATACGGCCCAAGCCAACAGCATATTCTCCTCGGCCACAGGCAAGTTCTAAAACTAGAGGTGTATTTGAGCTTGTTCCATTTTTTAACACATCAAAAAAAGCAGCCCATTTCCCAGGCATATCCTGTGGAAATTCCAAGACATTGTTATATTCCTTAATAGCTGCAAACTTGATTAATTTCTTCTGACCCATGGCGCAAAGATAGTATTAGAAAGGCTTCTAAGATACTAATTGTTTTATTTATTTTTTTTCAAATAAATAATTACACGTACATTTATATAATAAAATACACGTGTAATGAAAACAAAATTAACCCTTGTAATGGAAGATGAGGTGATCTATAATGCAAAAATTTATGCCAAGAATAAAGAGGAGAGTCTTTCTTCTTTGGTAGAAAACTATTTAAAAGCGGTTGCTGTTAATGGAAAATTTGAAAAAAATAAAACTAAAAAGTTACATCCTTCGATTGCTAAATTAAAAGGAATAATCAATCTTCCTAAGAATTTTAATTATAAAAAAGAACTTGGAAAAATATTACTTGAACGATATAATAAATTAAAATGAAAAATATTTTTATAGATACGGATGTGATTATAGACTTTCTTGGAAATAGAGCAAGTTTTTCGAATGCAGCAACTGAACTTTTTGATTTATACGCTCATAACAATAAAAAACCTTTTATTTCTGCAAATTCGTACACGAATGTGTATTATTTATTAAACAAGCTGATTAAATCTCCTAAAATTGTCATTTCACATTTGACTACTTTATATGATATAACAGAACTATTAGAGGTTAATAGTAATATCATAAATCAATCTATACATTCTGAATTTTCTGATTTTGAAGACGCAGTACAGTATTATGTTGCGTTGTCTAATAAAAAAATAGATTTAATTGTAAGTCGGGATAAAAAAGGGTTTAAAAAAAGCGCTATCCCTGTTTTTGATGTCGAACAAGCACTTAAGATTTGTAGACAATAAACTTATCCCTTCATTAATTTTAATGCTTTCTTAGCCACGATGGGCGCAATCGCTACACCCATGCCACTCATACGCACTGCACAGTATACATTGGGTTGCACTTGTTCAATGATTGGTTTTTTGATTGAACCTATGCCCATTGTACCACTCCACCTAAGCTCTATTATTGGTTTTTTTGATCCCTTAGGTAGGATACGTTGCATCATAAAATCCTCTAACACTTTTTGTATTGTAGCAGAAGTCTCCAATGAATACGTTTTTTCGTTTTTAAAATCTGCATTTCTTGCGCCTCCTAATAACAAACGATTACCTAGGTTTCTGAAATAATAATAGCCTTCATCAAAGTGGAAGCATCCTTTGAATTTTAAATTTTTAATAGGTTCTGTGACAAAGACCTGTCCTCTTGCTGGCACCACATCTAAACCAGGGATGAGTTGTTTTGCAAACCCGTTGGTACACACTAAAAATTGTTTGGTCTCCAAAGGCGCTTCTAAATTTGTAGTGATGGTTACACCTTTTTTATGACTTTTAAATTTTTGAACCTCGGTACCGAATAGAATTTGCACTCCTTTTGCTTGCACTGCTTTTTGCAATGCCAATACCAATTTTGCGGAATTTAATTGGCCTTCTAATTGATTAAATGCCAATGCCTCGATACCTTGGAATCCTAACTTTTGAATGTCCTTACTTGCATTGGTATAAATAGGTAAGTATTTCCCATTCTTCTTTGGCGTCTTTAATGCAGGTGCCAATATTTTATTTAAATAAGCTATATCCGACTCTAATTTTGAAATATCATACAACTCAGCGTTAGTCCCTTTATTAATTTTACTTGCTTTTCCTTTTGTACTCTTGACTGTTTTTTTCCCTTCAAATAATTCATAACCACCCCATTGATTGTATTCAATCTCTTTTGCTTTAAACACTTCTTGTATTCTTTGTAGTCCATCATAGCGCATCTTAACTGTCTCCAACATTGCAGCTTCTCCCATTAATTGAATATCTGACATCAGTTCGGAGACACTTCCAAAACAAGAGAATCCTGCATTGCGTGTGCTTGCCCCAGATGGGATCGTGCCGCGTTCTAGGATCGTGATTTGCAATTTTGGGTTTTGATGGATGGCTTCATAAGCAGTCCACAATCCAACAAAACCACAACCTACAATCACCAAGTCCTTGGGTGCAAAATAGGTAGACTGTTCCCATACAGATATTGCCATAACATTCAATTTGAAGTCTAAGTTCCAACTTATTTGTCATATTTAGATAGGTTACACGCTTTCGTTCACTTTTTACAAACCTTACTACTTTTACTAGTGTATAAAAAAACCGCCCCATTTGGGGCGGTTTAAAGAACTTATTTTTAAGAATTAGTTCAAGTTAATCATTGAAGTATAAAACTATACTTTAATGATTCGGACTAATCTTATTTTCCAAAGATATAACGAATACCTAATTGAGCTGACCATACTTCAAATACAGATGCATTTTTGCTTAAGGTATTTTTGATTAAACCAGTTGTACCATCAGCAAATTTCTCTGTAGCCAATCTATAAGTAGGTTGATTGTTCACAAGAGTAGGTTGGAATGCTAAGATTTGTGGGTTCGTTGCTCTTTGAGATACACCCCAATTATCGTTCAACATGTTTCCAAAGTTTAAGATATCCGCTCTAATTTGTAAAGTGTTGCGCTTACCTTTTACATTTACAAAAATATCTTGTACAATTGACAAATCAAAACGGTGTAACATTGGAATAAATGATGCATTTCTTTCAGCATATTGACCACGACGTGTTTTTAAATAATCGTCTTGGTTGATATAATTCCAGAAAGCAGCTTGTTGCTCTACTTCAGAATAAACTCTCGTTCCTACAGTCAAAGGAACAAACTTGATATCTTGGAAATTCTTAGGTATAAAAATTAATTCATTATTAGGCACCATATCGCCGTTCATATCACCACTAATAGTGTATGTGTAAGGGTTACCTTGGTTACCAATATAACCTAATGTGAACGAAGTGGCACCACCACCTTTTTTACCATACTCTAATCTATATCCTAATACACCCACTAAGCGGTTTGGAGAAACAAAATCTGAATTTGATAATGATAAATCGTTGTTACCATTGATTGATCTTGCACCTGTCCAGCTACCTGATGCAATTGAACCTGCGCTCATAAAGTCTTTTGCATTAGAGGTAGTCCAAGCAAAAGATCCAAATAAACCTTTATTATATGGTAATTCTAATTTCAAAGTCAAAGACTTAAAGTAGGCACCATCTTTATTTGTTAGAACTACAGCACTAGAAACACTATCTCTAACTCTTACTCCTGCATTTGATCTAGCAAATTGATTTCTTGTATCTACCCCTGCAAAGTTTCCAGTAGGCATGTCTAAGTTCGCATTATAGTAATGTACTGCGTTTAAATTATTATTGTAAATACCTTCGATCGTTCCAATTAAACCAAAAGGTAGTTTTTGGTCTATCGCAATATTTGTTTTCCAAACTTGTGGGAACTTATAATTATTATCTGTAAATGCTAACTCAATTGTAGAAGGTAAAGTTGGCGTTGAAGGGATATAGTATTGTCCAGGATTCGCAGTAAAACCATACTTAGTAGTGCCTTTGTTATCACTATCAATATAACCAGTTAACACCCCATTATTACCCACTTGGTTTGAGATAAACACATATGGAGGACGACCAGTGAATACACCAGTACCACCTCTTAATTGCGTTTGCTTATTACCAAATACATCTATGTTGAAACCAAATCTTGGCTCCCATAAAATTTGAGATGTTGGCATGATTGCTGTATTCAAACGCTCTCCTTTAGCAAAAGTCATAGCAGAAACTGCCTTGTTCTCTAAAGAAGTTGGTTCGATATCAATGATTGCTGCTCTTAAACCAAATGTGAATTTCATATTCTTAGAAGCTTGAAACTCATCTTGACCATATACATCTAAACGTGTTGTTTTTAACACTTGCATTGGATCAACTGCACCTGGTAAAGCAGAGTATCTGTACTGAAAACTTACTGGCAAATTTGTAACAGAAGGTTTTCCACCATTTGCTATACTTTCATTCGCTGCAGCATAGAAGCTTGCTAATGAACTAAAAATGTAAACGCCATTAGAAGCTGGGAAGAATAAGTTGTTAGATTGGTATTTTTCAAAATTCACTCCACCTGTTAAAGTATGCTTACCAGCGTATTTTGTAATGTTATCTGTAATATGAAAAGTATTGTAATCTAATTTGTTACCTGGTGTAAATGGATCAAAACCTACAGAAGCGTAAGTCGTTGTCCCGCTTCTAATATCAATTGTCGGGAACAATGAACTTCTGTATTTTCTATCTTCAATTTGCTTATCATAACCCACAATCAAAGAATTGTGTAAAGTGTTAGATAACTTACTGTTTAATTCCAATACATAAGAACGGGTATTATCCATAATGATATAACCACTATTTGCAAATGCCATAGACAATGCAGATTGTGTTCTGTTACCAGCACCTGCTGAACTAGAGTTAGAAACATTGATTTCAGCTTCTGAATCGTGTTGTACATAACGCGCTGTTAATTTATGCTTGTCGTTGATGTTCCAATCTAATCTTACCAAGAATTTCTCACTCTTGTTGGTATTAGAATAACCTTCCCAAGCACCAGTCGTGTAACCAAACTTATCTTTCATGAAGTTAGATAAGGTATCCATATCGGCATAAGTTGTTCTACTGATTTGGGTACCTGTTGCTTTTGGAGAACCTGTAGAAAACCAAGTGGTACCTGGTTCTGTACGCTCTAATGTTTCATAGTTACCAAAGATGAATAATTTGTTTTTGATGATTGGTGCTCCAAGACGGAAACCACTTACTTTCTCATCAAACTTAGAAGCGACTACTGGAACACCAGCAGCTTTGTTACCTAAGTATCTTGAGCTATTATCTCTTTGTGTTTGATAATATGAACCTTCAATATCATTTGTACCAGATCTAGTTACTGCGTTGATACCAGCACCAGTGAAACCGCTCTGACGAATATCGTAAGGCGCGATGTTCACTTGTAATTGCTCTAAGGCATCCAATGAAATGGCAGATGCACCTGTTCTACCACCTGCTTGTGCTGAATTACCTAAACCAAAACTATTATTGAACTGAGAACCGTCAATTGTAAAGTTGTTTAAACGAGCATCTTGCGCGCCAAATGAACTTCCATTTCCGTTGGCATTGTACTTTGTAATACCATCGATTGTTCTTGCTCCTGCAATTGGAATATTTTGCAAGTCTCTTCTGGTGAATTGTTGAGAAGCACCAGTTCTTTCTTTAGAGAATAAGCCATTTCTATTGCTAGAAACAACCACTTCTGCTAAGTTTGAACCAGTTGCTAATAAAACAAAATCAATATTGCTAGCCACACCTAAGTTGGTGCTTAAATCAGCTACTTGATTGTTTTTATAACCTACATAACTTGCAGTTACGGTAAAGGGTCCACCAACTCTTACTGCTGGGAACACGTAGGCGCCTGTTTTGTTAGTTACTGTTTTGTAGGTTGTACCTGTTGGCACGTGTGTTGCAACAATGGATGCACCTACCATGACTTCCTTCTTCTCATTTACAACAACACCAGAAATAGATGAAGTGGTAATTTGAGCGAAACTGATGATGCTCATCATGCAGCTTGTTAAAAACAAGATTGTTTTTTTCATTTGTTTTGATTTGATTTCGAAATGCGTACTTAATATAATTGCATTGTAACAATTATTGGATTTGCCAATATCTTGTTAAAAAGCATCCGCAAAACTAAATCGAATCAATAAGCTTTGATGTCCTTAAACACCCAAATGGCAAGAATTAATACTAAATTAATATATCATAATTGTATACATAAACACCTGCTTATACTTTCCCTCTTTTTCATTAAAAAATTTCATAATTTGTTAATATTTCAAATATATTCGTGTCCTTAGTTGAAATAGATCCAGAGTAATACAAGTTTTATTGTTTTTGTTTCCCTGATCATTTTAACCTTTAGAGTTGTTTAATTTTAAATATATAGTATGCATTTTTATCGCATCTTATTGATTCTACCTTTTTTTATGGCACAGACTCATGTACAAAGTCAAGTTCAGCATGATCCAGTATCAAATAATGAGTCTTTGTATAGACCCCGTTTTCATTTTACGCCTCAAAAGGGCTGGATGAACGACCCAAATGGCATGATTTTTTTAAATGGACAATACCATTTATTTTTTCAGCACTATCCAGAGGGAACAGTTTGGGGTCCGATGCATTGGGGACATGCTACAAGTAGCGATCTTGTTGATTGGAAAGAGCAACCTATCTCCTTATATCCAGATTCAATTGGGATGATTTTTTCGGGCTCTGCTGTATTGGATAAAAATAATACTAGTGGTTTAGGACGCGGTGGCATTGCACCCATGGTAGCAATTTATACGCAACATAATATGCCTGGTGAAAAAGCAGGCAGGAACGATTTTCAAAATCAATCTATTGCATATAGTTTGGATGAAGGGAAAACTTGGACTAAATATGCAGGGAATCCTGTTCTTAAAACCCCCAATTTAAAGGACTTTAGAGATCCAAAAGTAATTTGGCATGAGCCCACTCAAAAATGGATCATGAGCTTAGCCGTGGCTGATCATGTTGAATTTTATAGTTCACCTAATTTAATGAACTGGAGTAAGGAATCCGAAATAGGTAAAAATTTATTTGCACATGGTGGGGTTTGGGAATGTCCAGACTTATTGTCTTTTAATGTGAATGGAAAAATTGTTTGGGTGTTATTGGTGAGCATGAATCCAGGTGGGCCAAATGGTGGATCTGCCACACAATATATAGTGGGCGACTTTGATGGACAGGTATTTAAACCCTTCACAACAACGATTAAGTGGATGGATTATGGTCCAGATAATTATGCGGGGGTTAGTTTTTCAAATCTGGGTGAAAGAAAAATATTAATTGGGTGGATGAGCAATTGGAACTACGCTAATGGGGTACCTACAGAAAAATGGAGAAGCGCCATGACAGCGCCGAGAGAATTGAAATTAGTAGAACAAAATATAAATTCAAATGAATTCCTTTTAGTGTCTAGTCCTGTAAAGGAATTGAATGCAGGTTTTACAAAGACCCTTTCAAAAGAAAATATTATTTCTGAAAACATAGTTGCTTTAACGAGTGCAGTCAATTCAATACCTAATCGCATTGACTTTAATACTTTACAAGTAAAAGATTTTGAGATTATTTTTTCAAACACTTACAATGAAAAATTGATTGTAGGGTTTGATGCAACTAAAAAACAATTCTTTATTGATCGCCGCAATGCTGGAACATCTAATTTTCATGAGGGCTTTTCTAGAATTTCGAATGCGCCAAGGATGACAGAGGATGCAGGGATGGACTTGTCACTATTGATAGATAAAACATCTGTTGAATTATTTGCAGATGGAGGTCGCACAGTGATGACCGCTTTATTTTTCCCAACACATCCTTATACCAATTGTATTTTACAAACCAAGAAGGGGATGAACTTAAAGTCAATCAATTTATTTTCTTTGAAATAGGTTACCCCATTTTATAAGATCCAATAATTTGATCGAATTTTAAATTTGTTTCAACTTATTCATCTTTCACTTGTTATTTGTTTATGCAACAATTCACTCCTGCTGAATGGCAGTCTTGGGAAAGATTTTATAGGGCTAATTTTATCAATAGCTTGACTGGATTTAAATCGGCTAGTTTAATTGGCACCATCAATGCGCAGGGCGTGCCTAATTTAGGCATGTTCAGTAGCATGGTGCATATTGGTTCTAATCCTGCTTTAATAGGGTATATCAACCGACCTATTGCTGCTGCTCCGCATACTTTGTCCAATATAAAATCAAACGGAGTTTATACGGTCAACCATATACATGCTTCATTTTTAGCTCAAGCGCATCAAACAAGTGCCAAATATCCTGACGAAGTCAATGAGTTTACAGAAGTAGGATTGACAGAGGAATACATAGAAGGTGTTAAAGTGCCTTTTGTGAAAGAGAGTCCTATCAAATACTTGCTTTCCTTAAAAGAGATTGTCCCAATTACATTGAATGCGACCTTTTTAGTGATTGGTCAGTTAGAACAAGTATTGATGGATCCTGCACTCCAGCCAACATCAGACGGCTTTTTGCATCTTGACCAAGCGGGGAGCATTTGTAGCAATGGTTTAGACGCTTATTACAATACAAACCTGATTGATCGATTCGCTTATGCCAAACCTGACAAGGCGGCTGAGAAATTATAACTGTACAGGCTATATTACTTCGGCCGATTGTCCATCTTTTTTTTGAAGACGCTTTCTTTTTTGGTAAATTACATCAAATCGATGTATATGAATCCATGTCAATTTGATGGTGCAAGAAGGGGCTTTTTTAAGAAATCAGCAGTGGTCGCTGCACTTTATTTAACCCCATCTGTTTTAGTGAAGACTTTTGCGGCAGATAGCCTAGTGCCGATCCCTATTGCAAAAGAAAAATTAAAGTTTATCCTAAACGGCAAACCAGTTGCAGTTGAGATTGATGCAAGAACAACTATGCTCAATTTATTAAGGGAAGAAATTGGATATACAGGTACAAAAAAAGGATGCGAGATGGGCCAATGTGGTGCTTGTACGATTCATGTGAATGGGAAACGTTTAAAATCGTGTACCCAACTGGCATTGAATCATCAGAACAATCAAATCACCACAATAGAAGGACTCGCGAAAGGAGATCAGTTACATCCAATGCAGGCTGCATTTTTAAAGAATGATGCTTTTCAATGTGGCTATTGCACATCGGGACAAATCATGTCTGCAGTGACTTGTGTAAGAGAAGGGAAAGCGACAAGCAGAACAAGTATTCAAGTATATATGGACACCAATATTTGCAGATGTGGCGCTTATCAAAATATTGTAGACGCAATTGTTGAAGTCGCAAAATCTGGTGCTAAAATTTAATCCTTTTAATTTTCTTTTATGAATAATATTAATTTAGATAAGAACAATCTTTCTCAACTTAACTTCGAAGACGAAAGAGTAGACGGTGCTGATAAAGTAACAGGCAAAGCAAAATACACTGCAGAATACAATTTACCGAATATGGCGTATGGGGTATTCGTTACAAGTAGCATTGCAAAAGGCACCATTAAAAATATAGATACTGCAAAAGCATTGGCATCGCCTGGTGTGTTAGATGTAATTTATTATGCGAACTGTCCAATAGTGCCTGGTTATTTAACGAATGTTTCTGAACGTCCAAAAAATGTTTTTGAGTGGCGCGGGCACAAAGTATTATATGATAATCAAGTTAAATTTTTTGGTCAACCCATTGCACTCATTGTAGCGGATAGTTTAGAAAACGCGAATGCTGCCATTCGTTTAGTACGCGCAGAATATGAGTCACAAGCTTTTGAAACAAATTTTGATATAGTAAGAAAAGATCCTGCTAAATTGAAAGGAACAGTGGCGTATAAAAGAGGAACCGAAAATGCATTTAAAACAGCTTCTGCTTTTATTGAAGCAGAATATGCCATTCCTGCAGAAGTGCACCTTCCAATGGAGATGCATGCTACCATTGCCTTTTGGGAAGGAGATGATAAAGTCACACTCTACGATAAAACACAAGGTCCTAAAAGTACACAAACTACAGTGGCCCGTACTTTTGGTTTACTAGATAAAAATGTGCGGGTGATTGCAGAAAACGTAGGTGGTGGATTTGGTAGTGGTTTAAGAAGTTGGGCCAATGTGCCTGCTGCTTTGATTGCTGCTAAAAAATTAAACCGTCCTGTGAAAATAGTACTAACCCGTCCTCAAATGTTTTCATTGGTGGGTTATCGTCCGCAGTCTTGGCAAAAAATTGGTATTGGTGCAGATGCTTCTGGTCGTTTTATTGGCATCACACATGAAGCCATTAGTGGCACATCTCGTTACGAAGATTTTAGAGAAGGGATTGTGAACGTCTCTAAATTTTTATATGCTTGTGAGAACGTAGATACAAAATACAGTATGCTACCACTAGATCTAAGTACACCTGTTTGGATGCGCGGTCCTGGAGAAGCCACTGGTTCTTATGGTTTAGAGTCAGCGATAGACGAGTTGTCTTATCAATTAAAAATGGATCCAATAGACTTAAGGTTAAAAAACTTTACCACTATAAATCCAGAAAATAAATTACCATTCTCCGATAACAATCTAAAAGATTGTTATGCATATGGCAAAGAAAAAATTGGTTGGAAAAATCGTCCTACAACACCTGGCGCATTAAAAGAAAATGGTTGGCTAATAGGGTATGGTATGGCGAATGGCGTATTTGGTGCAGGCAAGGGCAGTGCCTCTGTGCGTGCATTGTTAAATAAGGATGGTAAATTGACTTTAGAATGTGCAGTGAGTGATATGGGTCCAGGTACCACCACCTCTATGACAATTATAGCCGCTGCTGCAATGCAGATGCCAATTGAAAAAATTAAATTTAAATTAGGCGATTCTGATTTACCTCCAGGCCCTTCACAAGGAGGATCAGGAACAACTTCCACAGTAGGATCTGCAGTGGACTTAGCTTGCACGACTTTAAAACAAAATTTAAAAGACCTTGCCATTAAACTAGTTCCTGCTTTTGCTAATTTAAAATCAGAAGCCCTAGAAGTTAAAAATGAAATAGTACTTGCCATTGCTGATACAAGTATCAAAATCACCATTGTAGATTTGTTACAATTAAGTCCTGATAAACAAATTGATTTGATGATTGCATCTACAGGTAAGACTGCGGAGCAATTAAAGTTTACAAGCAATTCTTTCTCTTCGCATTATGTAAAATTAGCGGTGAACCCTAAAGATGGCACCATTAAAATTTTACAAGTAGTGACCACGGGAGATGCAGGGAAAATCATTAGTCCTAAAACTGCAAGAAGCCAAATGATTGGTGGTGTGGTAGGAGGTATTGGGAT
Organism: Chitinophaga pinensis; assembly: GCA_945865295.1. GTDB lineage: Bacteria > Bacteroidota > Bacteroidia > Chitinophagales > Chitinophagaceae > Sediminibacterium > Sediminibacterium pinensis_A. The sequence continues at coordinate 12,284 of CAMBDE010000005.1, forward strand.
GGCTTTGACAGAACAATTGGAAATGGACCATGTGTCTGGTCAAATTATCAATGCAAGTTTTGGCGCCTACCATGTGCCTTTACATTCTCAAATTCCGCCAACTGATGTTTGGTTTGTGAACAAGCCAGATGTCAATATGAATTCGATTGGGGCAAAAGGCATTGGTGAAATTGCTTTGATTGGTTTTGCAGCTGCAGTCACCAATGCAGTTTACAACGCAACTGGAAAAAGAGTAAGGGATTTGCCTATTACGCCTGCCAAACTTGGGTTTAAGGGGAAAGTGTAATGGTATTTTTTTTGCCGTGAAGCAGAACAAGGTTTTTTATGCACTTTCTATAAAGAAATAATCCACTAAATAGATATTCATCTATTTTATTTCTTTATTTGACCTTTTTACTTGTAAGTTTAGTAAATGAAATATTTCAAGATTTTATATGTACAGGTTTTAATCGGTATCATTCTAGGTATCATTGTTGGTTTATTATTTCCAGCCTTTTTTCAAACAGGAAAAATAATTAGTGATGTTTTTATTAGTCTAATTAAAATGGTGATTGCACCCATTATATTTTTCACCGTTGTATTAGGCATTACTGGAGCTGGTAATATGAAGAAGGTAGGAAGGGTTGGAGGAAAAGGAATCCTATATTTTGAAATTGTTTCTACCATTGCTTTATTGATTGGCTTGGTGGTGGGTACATTTATTAAGCCAGGCAAGGGGGTTGTTTTAGCAACTACGAATAATGAAAAAGTAGCTGCTTATGTAGATCAAGGAAAAGAAATGAATTGGGTAGATTTTTTTACACATATCGTTCCTGATAATATCATTGGTGCTTTTGCAAAAGGAGATATCATACAAATTTTATTTTTCAGTATTTTTTTCGCTATTGGTTTAATGATGATTAAAAAGGGCAATGAAGGGATCATCAATACCTTTGGTGTTATCAATAAAGCGCTATTTAATATCTTACATATTGTCATGAAACTCAGTCCTATTGGTGCTTTTGGCGGTATGGCATACACCATGGGAAAATTTGGCATAGGAAGTTTATTGATCTTAGGAAAATTCATGCTTACTTTTTATATCACTGTTTTGATTTTCATCTTTTTGATTCTAAATGGTATTATGCGCTACTATGGATTTAGTTTAATTAAATTATTGAAGTATCTAAAAGAAGAAATTTTTATTGTTATTGGCGCAAGTAGTAGTGAAGCCGTTTTGCCTTCTGTGATGGAAAAACTAGAACAAGCTGGTTGTGAAAAATCTGTTGTAGGTTTAATTATTCCAACTGGATATAGTTTCAACCTAGATGGCACTTCTATTTATTTAAGTATGGCCATTATATTTTTAGCACAAGTATTTGATGTTGAATTTTCTATTTCACAACAATTAACCATTTTTGGAATTTTACTCATTACAAGTAAAGGCGCGGCTGGTGTCACGGGAAGTGGCTTTATCGTTTTAGCTTCCACTTTAACAGCAATTAAAGTCATCCCTCTGGAAGGACTTGCCCTACTTATTGGAGTTGACCGTTTTATGAGCGAAGCAAGATCGGTCACCAATTTTATTGGGAACGCAGTGGCTACAGTGGTTATTTCCAAACATGAAAAGGCGATAGATATGGACACCTTTAAGAAAGTTGTAGGTGTTTAATTTAAATAAAAGTATTTTGAAACTATCCTCACAAGAATTACTCTACCACCAAAGCAAAGTGATGTATCAAACGGAAAATTGGTTCAAAACCCAGGATTATAAATTATAAAATAAAATATTTACAATGAAAAAAGTTTTAATTGCTACAGTATTATTCATTTTTGTTTTCAATTTGAATACAAATGCACAAGCTCAAGATAAAAGAATTAGAGTTGTAGCTGTATTTGCACACCCTGATGACGCAGATTCTAAAATGGGCGGAACGGCTGCTCTATTAGCTAAAATGGGCGTTGCTGTAAAATTTGTTGCATTAACGAATGGTGATGCTGGTCACTATGCAGAAGGGGGTGGTGTATTAGGACAAAGAAGAAGAGAAGAAGCACAACGTGCTGCAAAAAAATATGGTATAGATGAATATGTTGTATTAAACAATCATGACGGTGAATTATTACCAGACTTGAATGCTAGAATGCAAGTGATTCGTGAAATCAGAAAATGGAATGCTGATGTGGTTTTAGGCTTACGTCCTAATGATTATCATCCTGATCATAGAAACGCAGGTAAGTTGGTAGAAGATGCATCTTATATGGTTGCTGTGCCAAATGTAGCAGCAGATGTACCCGCATTAAAAAAGAACCCTGTTTTTTTATACATGCAGGATAATTTTAAAAAGCCTAATCCATTTAGTCATGATATTGTAATCGGTATCGATGAAGTATTAGATCAAAAAGTAGATGGTTTAAATGAACATACTTCTCAAATGTATGAGTGGTTACCTTGGATTAGTAATGGTGGTGAAATAGATCCTAAAGTGCCAAAAGATCCAGCAGAAAAAAAAGCTTGGTTAAAAAGTCGTTGGATGGGAAGAAACATGAGTGAAGCACAAAAAGCTGGATTAGCTAAATGGTACTCTCCTGAAAAAGCTGCTAGTTTTAAATTTGCTGAGTCATTTGAGATCACAGAATACGGCGCACAGCCAACAGAGGCTGATATCAGAAGACTATTTCCTATGTTGAAAAATAAATAAGTTAATTTCTATCAATTCCTAGTCTTGATATACATCAAGACTAGGAATTTAAATATCTAATGTGAAAAAGAATTGCTTCATAGTAGGCCTTGTTTTGTTGACTTTTTTTGTCATCTCTTTTTTGACAAATATCATTGGTCCACTCATTCCAGAGATTATCAATTCTTTTAGCTTAAGCTTAACCTTAGTTTCCTTTCTTCCTTTTGCATTTTTCATTGCTTATGGCTTTATGTCCATACCGGCTGGTGTCATGACTGAAAAATATGGAGGAAAATTTGTGATGCTTTTTGCTTTTGCTATTGCATTGATAGGCGCATTGCTTTTTGGGTTATTTCCCAAATTCAATATGGCCATTATTTCTTTGTTTTTAATTGGATCTGGTATGGCGATGCTTCAAGTGGTCATTAATCCACTATTGCGAAGCGCTGGGGGTGAAGCCGAGTTTTCTTTTTATTCCTTAATGGGTCAATTATTTTTTGGATTAGCTTCCTTTCTTAGCCCACTTGTATATACTTATTTATCTCAAAACATGAGTACAAATAACAATACCTTGTTTTATTTACTAAAGAAAGTGGTTCCTACAAATTTGACATGGGTTTCCTTTTATTGGGTATTTGCTTTTATTTCTTTAATTATGCTATTGGTCATTGCAGCGTTTAAATTTCCAAAAATTGAATTAAAAGAAGACGAAAAAGCTGGTGCATTCAAAGTGCATATTGAACTACTTAAAAATAAAACAGTACTACTCTATTTTTTAGGCATATTCTGTTACGTAGGTTCTGAACAGGGTGTTGCTAATTGGATTTCACAATTTTTATTTACATACCATGCGTATGACCCTCAAACTGTAGGTGCTCAGGTGGTTTCCTGGTTTTGGGGGATGATGACGGCAGGCACATTTGTTGGTTTAATTTTAGTAAAATTATTTGATACAAGAAGCATATTGATTTTATTTACCGCATTGGCTATTTTTTCTTTATCCATTGCATTATTTGGAGGAGCTAGCATTACATTATATGCATTCCCTGCAGTTGGTTTTTTTATTGCAGTGATGTATCCAATCATCATTTCTCTAGGTCTAAATTCAGTTCCTGCGCACCATGGATCTTTTGCAGGTATTTTAATGACAGGTATTTGTGGAGGAGCAATTATTCCGTTGATCGTAGGCGTGCTAGGAGATTATTTTACACTTAAATATGGCATGCTCTTTTTATATATCACTTTTGGCTTTATACTTTCTATAGGAATATGGGCCAAGCCTTTAATTAATAACAGTAAAATTAACTAATTTATACCCCTTAATAGGTTCATTTTAAAACGCTACAATGAAAAAAAATAACATTTTACTACTCATTATTTTTCAATTTATTTTGATTAATAGTTTAGTAGCTTCTGAGAAAATTCCTTTACTGATTGAAAAGAATGTCCCAGGTGCACCACAATTACTAGGTATCCCGTTTCCTAAAGACAAACTACAATCAAGTGATCACGTGAGGGTATTGAATGCTTTGGGAGAAGAGATTCCTTCTCAAATTACTATTGTCAATACTTGGGAGCCAGTTTCGACAAGTGTTAAATGGGTATGGGTATTTTTCTTTTCTGATACTCAAAATAAGTACAGTGTTGAATTTGGAGCAGATGTGGTTCGTAAAGAATTTACTGGAGATCGCTTAATTGTGGAAAATAATCAAAGACCCTATGGTAGAGTTAGAGTGAACACGGGACCATTACAATTTACCATTAATAGACTTGGTGGTGGATTCCTAGACAAGGTTGAACTGGATTTAGATCGTAATGGCTTTGATGAGAAAGACTTAATTGCTGAGTCTAGCAAATCTAGAGGCACATTTTTAAATATATTAGACCAATCTGGAATTGATACTTCTAGAGTTAAAATAAACCACAGTGTTCAAGAAAAAGGATCTGGTCCATTACATGCCATCATTAGAATTGAAGGCGACTATTTGTACAATAAAAAAGACAATAATACTTCACCATTTGTGATGCGTATCCATGCGTATGCTGGTAAATCTTATATCAAAGTCTTACATAGTATCGTGTATACAGGAGATCCAGATATGCATAAAAAAGCAGTAGGAGAGTATGCATCTATAGCGACACAAAATAAAAGTATTGTAGATGAAAATGCATTAAAGAATGATCCAGGATGGATGATTCCAAACGATCAAATTAGTTCAGCTGGTTTTCAGATTAAATATTTTCTAAATGGCGAAAAACAATTTAAAACTGGGAATTTTGATGGTAGTTGGACTGCACCTGGCGTTGAAAAAATAATTGAATTAAATAACCTTCAAAAAGAGTCTATTTCTCTGGTTCAAACCGGCCCTAATTTAAATAGCTTACCAGCTTTAAATACCACTACGCCAATGGTTCAGACAAAAGGTTTTGAGGGTAGTTTAAAATTGAATCAGAAAGAAGTGTTCAAAAAAGATAAGGCCTCAGGATGGATTACTATTTCAGATAATAAATGGGGAATAGGTGTAGGTATTCGTAACTTTTTTGAGGAATACCCTAAAGAAATTGAAATTCAAGGAGACAGTAATTTTTTATACACTTATATCTGGTCTCCAAGTGTGACGCCAATGGCTTTTGCAAGAGCAACAGGCATGCCTGATAGTGAGATGCTAGGTAATTTTGCACAAGGTTTGGCGAAGACGACTGAATTTGTATATGATTTTTATGATGCCAAAACACCACATGCTGAAATTCTAAAACAATTGAATTATTTTTTAGATCCACCAGTGACACATGCAAATGCTGACTGGTATTCAAAAAGTAATGTATACGGAGATTTTTCAGTTCGTTCAGAAAAAAATCCTGAATTAGAGCGTTCTTTAGATTACAAGTTTGAATGGATGAAATTCAATCAAAAATGGGAACCTTGGTATGGGATGTTGAATTATGGGGATTTTCAAACTTATTACATTAAGAATAAGTGGAACACCTGGACCAATAATGAACCAGCGAATGATTTTATGTGGTGGATGGAATTTATGAGAACGGGTAATAGAGATTATTACCTTACTGCTCAATCAAATTCTGCACATGCTATGGACGTGGACAATATCCACTGGCCAGCACCAAAAAGATACCTTGGAGATACCAATAATTCAATTGACTTTTTTGATAACAAAGAAAAAGGAAGTATTGGTGCAAGCCCTTATCTAGGAATGGGAAGAAGGCATGCCAATCAACATTATACTTCCTTATTATCTGCGCACGTATGGGTGCAGGGCTGGATTGCTTCTTATTTATTAACTGGCAACCATAGAGCACTAGATGTGGCGGAACAAACAGGAGACCTGTATTTAAGAAGAATTTTTGGGGACCATGATTTACGTGGTAGAAGATTGTATTTATCTGTTTGGAATTTATCAGAGATATATGATGTAAACAAGAAAGAGAAATATTTCACTGAATTGAATGATCGCGTAAAAATAATGTTAGACCTGCAAAAATCATCTGACCAAGGGGGAAGTTTAGTGATTGACAGATATGGCTATTCTCAGATTTATGTTTCACATGGTCTGTATAAGTATTATCAAATGACGGGAGATGATAAAATTAAAAAAGCATTAATTACCCATGCAAAATGGCAGAGAGACAATCCTTCCATCAATCATCAAATGGAATCTTTATTGGCAACATTACATGGCTTGTCAATTGGCTATGAGTTTACTAAAGATCCTAGTTTCTTAAAAGAAGGTATTAAGCGTGCACAAAATTTGATTACAGACAAGTTGCCACTTAATGTTAATGAGTATAAAAATCAAAAAGATTTATCCGATGCATTAGAAAAAGTGAGTCACTTACCTGATGATAAAGAAAGTTTCAGAAGAGAAGCAATCTGGAAAATTACCAATGGCTTGCGCATATTTGGATGGACCCATATGTTTGGTATTCCTTATTTACAAAGCAAAATGGGTAAAGCAAATTTGAATATCAAATCAAAATAGTAGGCGGAATTCGGTTTTTAAGCATTAAAGAAACAACTATGGTGTTATACCATAGTTTGTTTCTTTTTTTTGTTCTTACAATTCAAAATCAATATCCATTACTTACTTATAACTTATATCCGTCGTCTGCTACCAACTGTGCACAGATGGTTCTTCTAGCTTCCTTGGTATTAAATGGATCCACTTTTGTGAAGCGCTTTAAGCCAATATGCATCATGCGTAATTCATCTCCATCTGCAAAACTATTCAATGCGTCTTTACCAGCTTTGTTAATAGCATCAGCTGCATCATAGATATATGTTTTAACAATGGCAGTCTGAACTGCTAGTTCTGCTTCTGATTTTGTTTTACTTAATTTTTCTAATCTTAATAAGGCAGATTCAGCATGGTAAGTCACAATAGACATATCCGCAATATTCATTAAGATCTCTTGTTCCTTGCTTAATGTCATCATTAATTTTTGTACCGCAGCACCCGCTACCATTAAAATACATTTCTTAAAATTATCAATTGCTTGATGTTCTTTTGCAAATGGGGCATCGGCTTCATCACTAAAATCTGGGATACTCATTAATTCTTTTTGAACGTTCATTGCTGGTCCCATTAAATCTAATTGCCCTTTCATTGCTCTTTTCAATACCATATCCACTGTCAGCAAACGGTTGATTTCATTGGTACCTTCATAGATTCGGTTGATTCTGCTATCACGATAAGCTCTTGAAATTTCATACTCATCACTGTATCCATTGCCTCCGTGTATTTGAACGCCTTCGTCTACTACAAAATCTAACACCTCTGATCCGTAGACTTTTAAGATGGCACATTCAATTGCATATTCTTCAGCACCACCTAATAATGCAGTAGATAAATCTTTTCCTGCTGCCAATAATTCGTGTTCTTTTTCATCTATGTTTTTCGCCACTCTATACAATGCTGCTTCTCCTACCCATAAACGAATGGCCATCTCTGCTAACTTATGTCTAATAGCGCCAAATTTTACAATAGGCAATTTAAATTGTTCCCTTGCTTTGGCATATTTTAAAGTAGTTGATAATGCTCTTCTTGCTCCGCCAATGGTTGCTGCGCCTAATTTTAATCTTCCAATATTTAAAATATTGAATGCAATGATATGGCCTCTTCCTATTTCACCCAATACATTTTCTACTGGTACTTTGCAATCCTGAAAATACAATTGCACTGTAGAAGATCCCTTGATACCCATTTTATGTTCTTCTGGTCCAAGTGTGAATCCTTCCATGCCACGCTCTACAATGAATGCAGTAAACTGCTCACCATCTATTTTTGCAAATACAGTATAGATATCAGCGAATCCACCATTGGTGATCCAACATTTTTGGCCATTCAATAAATAATGTGTGCCATCAGCAGATAATTTTGCAGTCGTTTTTGCACTCAATGCATCTGATCCACTATTAGGTTCTGTTAATCCATAAGAACCTTTGAATGCACCACTTGCCAATTTAGGAACATACTTTGCTCTTTGTGCTTCGGTTCCAAAATATAAAATCGGTAGGGTACCAATACCAGTATGCGCAGCGTTGGCAACAGAGAAAGAATAGCCTCCTCCAAGGTATTCTGCAACTATAGTAGATGTGATGAAATCTTTTCCCATACCACCATATTGTTCTGGTACGGAAACCCCTAATAAGCCCTGTTCGCCTGCTTTTGCTAGTAAGCCTGGCATCAAACCTGGCTCTAATTTATCCATTCTTTCTACGACAGGTAAGACTTCGGTTTCTAAAAATTGGGTACACATGTCACGTACCATCAATTGCTCCTCGTTGAATTCTTCTGGAATGAAAATATCTGCTGCTTTTACTTCCTTAATGATCCATTCTCCACCTTGGATTGTTGTTGCCATAAAATATAATTTAATTATTTACTATTCTCATATACGCGCTGAAAAACTCGCTTCACAATCTCTATCTCCTCTTTGCTAATGCCCTGTAATGCCTCGTTCATGGTTTGATTGGCTATGTTATAAGTCGCTTCCTGTAAGGGTTTGGCTGCATCTGTTAAATACACCAAGTTCACTCTTCGGTCTTCTTTAGATGCGATTCTTTCTACCAATCCTAATTTTTCAATATTATCAATCAATCTAGTGATACTTGCTTTGTCTCTAAATGTGCGGGTACATAATTCTTGTTGGCTCAAGCCATCCTCTTTCCATAAATGGTATAAGATGGACCATTGTTCAATGGTAATTTCTAATCCTGCGATGCGAAAATTTTTCTGTAACCTTCTGGCAACAGCGGTCGTTGCCATGCCATTGATGACGCTGTATAATTCCCCTCGTTTAAATTGGTTGTTTGACATATAGTTAGTTATGCAACTAATTCAAATGTACAACGATTTTAAGGATTCTACCAAATATTTACCCTTTAACTTTGCACTATGGAATATCTATTAGATTGGGTTGTAGCCATCTTAACTGTCTTGTATGCTGCCATCTTATTGGCCTACCGTTATTGGTTTGGCAAAATGCGTCTATTCCAATTAAATCAAATAGAAGCACTTAGCCCCGAGCAGTCATCCACCCAATTCACTATTATTATTCCAGCCCGTAACGAAGCCGCAAATATCAAAGCTTGTGTGGATAGTATCCTGGCACAGAATTATCCTGTTAATGCTTTTGAAATTATCGTGATTGATGATTTTTCCGAAGATGACACGGCATTTATTGTGCAAGCTTTGAGTCAGCAATATCCACAAGTCAGGTTATTACAATTAAAGGATCATTGTAAAGAGGGAGAGACCTTAGCATATAAAAAGAAGGCTATTGAAATTGCGGTGACTGTGGCGAAAGGGGATTGGATCTTGACTACCGATGCGGATTGTATTGTTCCTAAAAAATGGTTGCATTTATACAATGCGTATATCCAAGAATACCAACCTAGTTTTGTGGCAGCTCCTGTCATGTTCATTAAAACTGCAGGTATTTTAAATCAATTTCAGTTATTGGATTTTTTAGCCTTACAAGGTATCACGGCTGCTGCAGTGGGCGCTGGTAAACATTCTATGAGCAATGGCGCTAATTTAGGTTTTGAAAAAACGGCTTTTATTGCAGTGGGTGGATACCAAGGTGTAGACCATATTGCGAGTGGGGATGATATGTTTTTAATGCATAAAATGAAACAGACTTTGCATAAGCCTGTGGGTTATTTATTTCATCCAGATGCCATTGTGTTGACCGCTGCAATGGATACTTGGAAAGGTTTTATCATGCAAAGAATTCGTTGGGCAAGTAAGGCAAGATACTATGACGATCGTTCCATTACCATGGTCTTAACACTGGTGTATTTTTTTAATTTGAGTTTCATATGTTTAGCATTGTTGGGCAGCTGGAGTTCCCTTTTTATTGCGCTGGCTTTTAAAACTTTCTTTGAATTGTTCTTCTTGGAATCGGTGGCAAAATTTTTTAAGATGCAGCCGGAATTAAAATACTTTGTTTTCTATCAACCTATTCATATTGTCTACAATATCGCTGCCGGCCTATTTGGACAGCTAAAAACCTATTCCTGGAAGGGCAGAAAGGTGAAATAAGCGGCTTTTAGGTAAGAATCGAGCTATTTTTAGTAATTTTGCCTCCTAATATTTGACTATGTCTACTGAAACAATACTTCCTCAAGCAGCTACATTAACGGCAAAAGATTTTGCGACCGATCAAGAAGTACGTTGGTGCCCAGGTTGTGGGGACTATTCTATTTTGGCACAGGTGCAAAAAGTGATGCCTACAATTGGTGTACCTAAGGAAAATATTGTGATCATTAGTGGGATTGGTTGTAGTAGCCGTTTCCCTTATTATATGAATACTTTTGGGATGCACTCTATTCATGGTCGTGCTACTGCAATTGCGAGTGGATTAAAAGCATCTCGTCCCGAATTAAGTGTTTGGATTGTTGCGGGAGATGGAGACGCATTAAGCATTGGTGGTAACCATACCATTCATATGCTAAGAAGAAATTTTGATGTGAACTTTTTAGTGTTCAATAATCAGATCTATGGTTTAACAAAAGGTCAGTACTCACCAACTTCTGAATTAAATAAAATCACTAAGAGCACCCCAATGGGTAGCATTGATCATCCATTTAATCCTGCTGCTTTGGCATTGGGCGCAGATGCAAGTTTTATTGGGCGTAGCATGGATCGTGATCCTAAGCATTTACAAACAATGATCACACGTGCACAACAACATAAAGGATCTTCTTTCTTAGAGATTTATCAGAACTGTAATATTTTCAATGATGGTGCTTTTGAAATTTTCACCGAGAAAGCATCTAAGCCTTTACACGCTTTATTTGTAGAGCAAGGTAAGCCATTGACTTTTGGTGCGAACAATGAAATGGGTATTCGCTTTGATGGATTGCGTCCAGAAGTTGTCACCATAGGCGAAAAGTACAGTGCAGATGATTTATGGATACACGACGAAAAAGATTTTTACAAAGCACAGGTCTTAGTGCGTTTGTTTGATAATCCTAGCGAGGTTGCTGCTTATTTCCCACGTCCTTTTGGTGTGTTCTATACGGCTGATCGTCCTTGTTACGAAGACATGATGGCATTACAAGTAGAGGAAGCCATGACCAGCAAGGGTATGGGCGACTTAGATAAATTAATTCGTGGTAAAGAAACTTGGGAGATTTTATAAGTAGTATAAAAATTTAAGTTCAATTCGTTTTCAATTTTACAAATCGATATAATTTCTTTTAAGGGCTGTCATCACCATGGCGGTCCTTTGTTTTACTGCTAACTTTTTAAAGATCCGGTCTCGATAGCCATAAATGGTATACACGCTTTTTTGTAAGTGCTCCGCGATCTCTTCGTAACTATAGTCCTTGGTGCAGGCTTGAATAAATTTTACTTCATTTTCCGTTAGAGGATTTTTATTATAGTTCAGCGCTTTGATATCAATGCCTTGCAAGACATTTTTTGTGATGAGCTTGCACTTGTCAGCAGATAAATTGAATTTAGTTTTTCTTTGAACACATTGCTTTAAATCAATCATTGGTTCGTCTGTAAAAAAGATACCATTGAGCCCATGCTTCATGAGATAACAAATGGAATTCATTTTCTTTTCATTAGACTTTAATAAAATATAGGTGTAAGTATTGCTTGCACGAATGACTTGAATCAACTTTAGTAAGCTTTGGTGTCCATAGTCATCGGATAAAATGCAGAGCGCAATGCGTTCTTTTGTATTTTCTACATAGGACTGCATGGCTTCAACAGCACCAGTTTGGAAGATGACTTTACAATCTTCCTGTTGTTCGATAGAAGCTACCACTGCGTTTCGGATCAATATTTTCTCCTCTAAGTAGATGATTGAAAACATAATTTTCTTTTACCAAATTAAAGCTATTTTTAAGGCAAATAAATGGTTATTTATACCTATCAACTTTATGCTAATACAAATTCATCCCACGCATCCACAACCTAGACAATTAGCGATGGTAGCGGATTGCCTGCAATCTGGCGGTATCATTGCTTATCCCACAGATACCATTTATGGATTGGGCTGTTCTATCTTAAATAAGGATGCGATTGAGAAAATTTGTGTCATAAAAAAAGTGGATCCTGAGAAAGCAAACCTTAGTTTTATTTGTGCGGATTTAAGTGACTTAAGTTTATATGCAAAGAGTATTGACAATAGTTTGTTCCGCATTTTAAAAAAAGCATTGCCTGGACCATTCACTTTTATTTTACCTGCTAGTAAAGAAGTGCCTAAAATTTTACAGTCTAAGAAAAAAAATATCGGGCTTCGAATCCCAGATAATTTAATTGCACTCTCTATCATCAAAACATTGGGGCATCCAATTTTATCGACGAGTTTTCCGGGGGAGGAAGTGGAAGAGTTCACCGATCCCGAAATTATTTATGAGCAATGGGGCAATCAAATTGATATGGTGGTTGACGGGGGAATAGGAGGCGTCACGCCTTCGACAGTGGTGGATTGCACGACGGATCATTACGAAGTTATTCGCCAAGGTGCAGGCATTTGGGACTATTAGTTCAGAGTAGAAAATTTGACCTTGTGGGGAATTAAATTCATTCAACTAAATCTTGAAACTTTTTCGGTGTGCATCACAAAGCCCATGAAGGGCGATGGCTGCGCGATGCGCAGCGGTGCCGTATCCTTTATTCTGGTCCCATCCATACTGAGGGTACTTTTTGTGCAACTCAATCATATACTCATCACGAGCGGTTTTTGCAAGGATACTGGCAGCGGCTATATGGGCATATAGCCCATCGCCCTTAATGATGGTTTGGTGCGGTATTTTTTTATAAGGGTAAAATCTGTTCCCATCCACCGCAATAAATTGTGGGCGTTTTTTTAATTGATCGAGTGCCAGGTGCATACTCTTTATACTCGCCTTTAAGATATTGATCTCATCAATTTGAGCCGGAGTCTGACTGCCAATCGCCCATGCGATTGCTGCTTCTTTAATGATGGGAGCCAATATTGCTCTTTGCTTTTCACTTAATTTCTTGCTATCATTGATTAAAGGATGGTAAAAATCCTTTGGCAAAATCACTGCTGCGGCAAAGACCGGTCCGGCATAACAACCTCTGCCTGCTTCGTCGCAGCCAGCTTCCAGATTGTCGGCTTGATAGTAATTAAGGAGTTTAGGCAATGCTATGCTTTTAGTAGGTTCAAATATATCAAAGTCAATTGATACTGTCCACTTGATCCTTGATCAATTTTGTTCAAGATCTTTACTAGATCCCTTTATTCTTTTTCACAAAGTAAAATCAATCCTAATTATGCTGGTGATTATTGCTTTGAATTCGACTTCCTTGAAGATTTACTTAGTAACTTTGTATAAGTATTAAAGTGCTTAGGTTCTATACAATATTGAAGTAGTTAGAAGTTAATTTATCTATGGAATTACAAGACAAGAAATCCCGTGCTGTTGCCAATTGGCTGATCCTTGGCGTGGCCATGACCATTGTGCAAATCGCCCTTGGCGGGATTACCCGTTTAACTGGTAGTGGCTTGTCTATTACAGAATGGGACGTGGTGACTGGCACTTTACCTCCAATGAATCAAGCGGCTTGGCAGTTGTTGTTTGAAAAATATAAAACAACGCCACAATTTCAATTATTGAATTTTGAATTTACGATTGATAATTTTAAGTTCATCTTTTTTTGGGAATGGTTTCACCGTTTATGGGCACGTATCATTGGTTTAGTATTTGCTTTTGGATTTATTTATTTCATCCTAAAAAAATATTTTCAACCTGCCATGATTCGCCCCTTGGTGATTTTATTTTTATTAGGAGCCTTGCAAGGGGGCATTGGTTGGATCATGGTAGCAAGTGGATTAGAAGGGGATGCGGTGTATGTAAAACCAACACGCTTAGCATTGCATTTTATTTTTGCATTGGGTTTACTATCTTATACTTATTGGTTTGCGCTCTCGTTAAAAGTGAAACCTGTTACTTCAGCACATTTAAGCGCTGAAGCGCAATCTAGTATGAAAGGATTTCGAGTTTGGGCATGGTTTATTCTTGGGTTGTTGTTTTTGCAATTGATCTATGGCGCTTTAATGGCAGGACATAAAGCAGCAAATGTAGCGAGCACTTGGCCAACTATTAATGGGGAGTGGGTGCCTACACATTTAATGGGTAAGGAAAACTTCTTCTTAAATGCGATTGACAATACCACTTGGATTCATTTTGTGCATCGTGGCTTGGCGTATATTTTATTGGCAATCATTATTTATTGGGTAGTTCAAATGCGCAAAATTCAAGGGAACCTATTTTGGAGTAATGTCAAGACATTGCCTTTATATATTGTGCTACTGCAAGTGATATTGGGTATCTTTTCGGTGTTGACTAGTAAAAACATTATTCCTGGGGTATGGGGAAATTTTGAATGGATGGCACAATTGCATCAATTAGTGGGCATGTTATTATTACTTTCGGTTGTGAATATCATTTATGCGACTAAGTCTGTAAGGGATACTGCGCAATAATGTTTAATTTTATTTTAAATACATTTTTATGAATAGAGCTATTGCTGATATCCGTCGCGACTACCAATTAGCTTCTTTGGATGAAGGGACTAGCATGGAACATCCAATGGATCAATTCACTATTTGGTGGAACGATGCCATTGAAAGCAATATTGACGAAGTGAATGCTTTTGTATTGTCAACGGTCAAAGCGAATGGCGCTCCTGCTTCTCGTGTGGTGTTATTAAAAGGATACACCCCAGAAGGTTTTGTATTTTTCACCAATTATGCATCTGCAAAAGGGTTGCAGGTAGATGCGCATCCTCATGTAGCCATGAATTTTTTCTGGAAAGAGTTGGAACGTCAAGTACGCATTACAGGGACCATCAAAAAAATTAGTAAAGAAGAAAGTGAAACTTATTTTCATTCTAGGCCTGTGAGTAGTCAATTGGGTGCATGGTCCTCACCACAAAGTAGAATCATTCCTGACAGGACATTCTTAGAAGACCTTTTTGCAGAAAACACAGAGAAATTTAAAGAAGGCATCATTCCTTTGCCTGCAGATTGGGGCGGGTATATTATTCACCCTACAGAAATAGAATTCTGGCAGGGACGTAGCTCTCGTTTACATGATCGCTTACAATACAGCCTGAACGATAATGGACATTGGGTGAAAGTAAGATTAGCGCCTTAGGCCAAAAAACCCGAAGCATGCTTCGGGTTTTTTTAAAATCATTAAACTAGCTAAAAAATTAGAATTTATATTCCTTTAAATTCTAATTTTTGCGTCTTGACATCACTTTCTTTGCTGCAGCAACAATATTCACTGCATCCAATCCGTATTTAGTTAACAACTGAGTTGGTGTACCACTCTCTCCAAATGTATCTTGTGTGCCAATGAATTCTACAGGCACTGGATAATGTTTTGCAGCAGCTTGCGCTACCACATCTCCCATACCACCAATTACATTATGCTCTTCGGCAGTCACCACACATCCTGTTTTCTTTAAGCTCTTGAGAATGGCTGCTTCGTCAAATGGTTTAATGGTATGTAAGTTGATCACTTCTACACTAATGCCTTCTGCTTCTAATTGTTTTGCGGCTTCAATCGATTTCCATACAAGGTGTCCACATGCCACAATCGTTACATCTGTTCCTTCTGCTAAAATTTGTGCTTTACCAATCACAAAATCAGAGCCATCTTCTTTGGTGAAGTTGGGCCATTTTGGTCGACCGAATCTTAAGTATACTGGACCTTCGTAACCTGCAATCATTTTTGTTGCAGCCTTCGTTTGGTTATAATCACATGGTACAATCACGGTCATGCCTGGCAACATTTTCATTAATCCAATGTCTTCTAATATTTGATGTGTTGCACCATCTTCTCCTAAAGTCAATCCTGCATGCGATGCACAAATTTTTACATTCTTATCGGAGTAAGCAACACTTTGTCTAATTTGATCATACACACGTCCTGTGCTGAATCCTGCAAAAGTTGTCGTGTAGGGGATTTTACCACCAATGGTTAAGCCCGCAGCAATACCAATCATATTGGCTTCTGCAATGCCTACTTCAATGAAACGCTCTGGTAGTTCTTTCATCAATGGTCCTAATTTAAAAGAACCAGCCAAGTCTGCAGTCAAGACCACGACGTTTTTATTTTCTCTTGCGATTTCTAAAATACCATCTCCAAATCCTGCTCTTGTTTCTTTTTCGTTTTGAACTACGATATCTTTTGCGTTCATATTAGTGAGGTTATGCTTTGTAATAAATTATTTTTTAGCAAATTGAATTTTTAATTCTAATGCATTTGGTTCGTCCTAGTTTTCGAAAGTAGAGTAGAAGTAAGGTGTCTTTGCTTCAAACTCTGCAGCACAAGTATCTACCATTTTGTATACCCTGGTGATGCCCAATGCTTTTCTTTTTTCATAGACCTCGTCGTCAGACACATTGCCTTGTAATACTTTGGCAATTTGTAAATCGCTAAAGCCGTGCTTCTTTGCTTCCTTCAATGTCTCAGTTGGTAAAGTCGCAAGTTCATACTTTGCAATTTCTTTTTCTATATCACAGATGATCCTGATTTGGTATAAGAACCAATTGTCAATCCCTGTTGCTGCTGCAATAGATCTTACTGTAGAGCCTTGCATCAATGCATCTTTGATTCTGAAGATACGATCCCATTTTGGAGTCTTGATATATTCCATTAACTCTTCGTTCTTCATCAAACTTTTTCCATAATAGCCCAATCCAATTGCTTCGTTCTCTAAAGACTGACATGCTTTTTGAATGGCTTCTGTAAAGCTTCTTCCTATGGCCATCACTTCTCCCACACTCTTCATCTGCAATCCTAATGTATCGTTCGCGCCTTTGAATTTATCAAAATTCCATCTTGGTACTTTTACAATTACATAATCCAATGCTGGTTCAAAATAAGCCGAAGTGGTTTGTGTGATTTGATTTTTTAATTCATCTAAATGGTATCCGATGGCCAATTTTGCTGCAATTTTTGCAATGGGATAACCCGTTGCTTTTGATGCCAATGCAGAAGACCTAGACACACGTGGATTAATTTCCACTGCTATCAATTCCTCTGTGATTGGATTTTGCGCAAACTGCACATTACATCCACCTGAGAAATTGCCTAAGCTTCGCATCATCAACATCGCTTTATTACGCATGTCCTGAAAAGCCGTATCACTTAATGTCATTGCTGGTGCGACAGTGATAGAATCTCCTGTGTGCACACCCATTGGATCCAGGTTTTCAACAGTACATATAATCACCACATTATCCGCCTGATCTCTTAATAATTCTAATTCATATTCTTTCCATCCTAACACTGCTTTCTCTACCAATACTTCGTGCATTGGGGAAGCTTTCAATCCTCTTTCTAATGCAGCGTCTAATTCACTTGCATCATGCACAAATCCGCCACCTGTTCCTCCTAAAGTAAAAGATGGACGAATCACCAATGGAAACCCTATTACTTGTGCAAATTCTTTTCCTTCTAAAAAACTATTGGCAACCCTACTTGGCGCCACTGCAATACCAATCTTCACCATCAATTGTCTAAATAATTCTCTGTCTTCTGCTGTGTTGATTGCGGCCACATCCACCCCAATCATTCTACAATTGTATTGCGCCCAGATACCTAATTCGTCTGCTTCCTTACATAGGTTCAAAGCAGTTTGTCCTCCCATGGTCGGCAAGACTGCGTCGATTTGATTTTCTTGTAATATTTGCTCTATACTTTCAATCGTTAATGGCAATAAATAGACTTTATCCGCCATCATTGGATCTGTCATGATGGTAGCTGGATTGCTATTGATCAAAATCACTTTGATACCCTCTTCTCTCAATGATCGAGCGGCTTGTGATCCGGAATAGTCAAACTCGCAGGCTTGTCCAATAATGATGGGTCCAGAACCTACAATTAAAATGGATTTGATGGTAATATCTCTTGGCATGGCTACAAAAATATAAATTGTGCAAATCTATTAATTTTTGGCTGCATTCGGTCCATTTTAAGTGAAACAATTTTCTCCTTTTTAATTCGTATCTTCACCACAATACAACATGTTATGGCAGTTATTAAAGAAGGGGCTAAGGCACCAGCATTCAAAGGAGCCGATCAACACGGCAAAACGGTCTCAATCGCCGATTTTAAAGGTCAAAAATTGGTTTTATACTTCTATCCAAAGGACGATACGCCAGGTTGTACAGCGCAGGCTTGCAATTTGCGTGATAATTATAAGAAATTGATTAAGAAGGGGATCGCTATTTTAGGCGTCAGCGTAGATTCTGTGGCTTCCCATGTTAAATTCATTGATAAATACGAGCTTCCTTTCTCTTTAATCGCCGACGAAGACAAGAAAATAGTAGACAAATACAATCTTTGGGGCCAAAAGAAGTTCATGGGGAAGACCTATATGGGTACTTCAAGAACCACTTTTTTAATTGACGAAGCTGGCATGGTACAGCATATTATTGAAAAGCCAGATACAAAAGACCATACGGCAGAGATTTTGGCTATTTCTGGTTGGTAGATCTCCAAATAAACGAATCGTTTAACCAATCTTTATTTCGCGATGATATAAGTCAACCAGCTTAATACATAGGCCAAACCTGTCATCATAAAGAATTGAATAGTAGGCCATTTCCAAGTGCCTGTTTCTCTTTTCACAATCGCAAGTGTACTCATACATTGCATCGCAAGTACATAAAATACCATCAAGGATAGTGCAGTGGCTAAACTATAAACGGGTTTGCCGTCAGGCCACACAGATGCACGTAATTTTTCTCTTAAGCTACTGTTGTTATCCTCCTCTACACTGTATAAAGTAGCCATCGTGCCTACAAATACTTCTCTTGCTGCAAAGGAAGTAATGAGTGCAATGCCAATCTTCCAATCATATCCTAGTGGCTTTATAATTGGCTCAATTTTTTTACCTAAAATACCCGCATAAGAATTAGCAAGCTTATCGGTATTGTATTGTTTTTCTAATTGTGCTGCTTGGGCTGGATTGCTTTTCACAGCTAATGTATATTGTGTATTGAGCTGATCCATTTTTTCACCTGGTCCATAAGAACTCAAGAACCACAACAACAAACTAATCATGATAATCACTTTACCTGCGTCTACCACAAATATTTTTGCCTTCTGTATCATCGTCATACCTACATTGCCCCAACGTGGTGCGCGGTAGACTGGTAGTTCTAAAATAAAATAACTCTTCTCTTTAATCTTAATAAATAATTTCAGGATAAAGCTTGCTACAAGTGCCATCACAATGCCTAATAAATAAAGTGCCATCATCACCAATCCTTGCAGACTTAAAAAACCAAAATACATTGTATTGTCTATCACCAAAGAAATTAAAATAGTATATACAGGTAATCTTGCACTACAACTCATAAAAGGTGTAACCAATATCGTGAGTAAGCGCTCTTTTTTATTTTCAATATTTCTCGCACTCATAATGGCTGGCACAGCGCAGGCAAAACCACTAATCATGGGCATCACGCTCTTGCCATTCAATCCCACTTTACGCATGAGTTTATCACTTAAGAAACTGATCCTAGCCATATAGCCCGTGTCTTCTAGCAAAGTGATGAGTCCAAATAAAATCATAATCTGTGGCACAAAAATCACGATACCGCCAATGCCGGCCACAAATCCATTCACCAATAAGTCCTGCCACCAAGCTTCAGGTAAAACAGTATTTAAATAAGTAGTGATATTGGTAAAAATCCATTCAATGCCATCCATTGGGAAAGAAGCCATCCAGAATACAGACTGAAACAATAAAAATAGCACACTCAATAAAATGATATAACCCCAAACACGGTGCAATAATATATTGTCTAATCGATCAGTCCTTTTTTTCTTAGCAGTTGGGTCTGGTTCCGTCACCCATTTTTTCATCAACTCTTGTATGCGCTGGTAACGTTGTAAGATTTCTTGAGCCTGTGTTTTGGTATGGTTAAAATCGTTTTCAAGTTCAATCTGTTCTATATTTTCCTGCATCTCTTGATCCAATGGAAAAGTTTCGTGGTGCATTAAATAATGCAAAGCAGCATAGTCACTATGTGTAGGATATGTTTTTTTAAATGCTTCAATGGCAGCAGGAGCAAGATTTTTATTATCAATAAAACTTGCTTGATTTCTGGAGCGAGGTGTTTCTATAATTTGACCCAATACTTTTTTTAATTCCCCTAATCCTTTATTTTTTCTTGCATCCACCGCAACTACAGGAATGCCTAAATCGGATTGTAGTCCAGCGATATCAATTTTAATGCCTTTTTTTTGTGCAAGGTCATTCATGGTGAGCGCTAATACCACAGGAATTTTTAAATCAATGATTTGACTACAAAAAAGTAAGTTTCTTTTTAAATTACTTGCATCTGCAATTAATAAAATCACATCTGTTTTTACATCTTCATCCACCCCCATTAACACTCGGTAAGCCACCCATTCGTCTTCTCTTTTTGGATAAAAACTATACGTACCCGGAAGGTCAATTAATGTACTTTCATGCACGCCAATTTTTAGATCCCCTGTTTTTTTATCTACAGTTACGCCAGGGAAATTGCTTACTTTTTGTTGCAAACCAGTTAGGGCATTAAAAAGCGAACTTTTTCCACTGTTGGGATTACCCACTAAGGCGATATGTATACCTGCTTTCACGATTGGTCGCAAAGCTAGCCATTAAGCATAGCTACTACTTACGAAATTAGAAATTGAAACAATTGAGTAAATATGACTTTTAGCAGTTTTTCGAGGAAATGGCCTGTAAACCAAGTCCCTTTGCTTAATTTTGAGCTTCAAACAAGATCTATGCGCCCTATCATTACTATTCTATTTCTATTTGTATCCTTTTTCGGTCTAGCCCAAAAACAAAATAAGGGATATCGTCAGCTGATGAAAAATTTAAAATTACACGTTCAATATTTAGCGAGCGATGTATTAGAAGGTCGTCGCGCAGGTAGTGAGGGCGAGCAAAAAGCAGTAGACTATATCATTGCTCAATATGAAACTGCTGGCTTACAACCCATGGGGACGCAAGGATATCTCCAAGCATTTCCTATCAATGAAGGAAAAAAATGGAGCACAAATGCGTTTTTGAAAGTCAATCAACAATCAATGGAGTTTGGTGCTGATTTCTTTACTGTGTCAATAGGATTGAATGGTCAATTAAAGACGAGGTCTACCCTTGCATTAGAAGAAGCAGGTCAGGTTTGGTTTAAAGATTTACAAGAAGTATTAGAAGAGCAACAAAGCAATCCACATTTTGATGTACAAGAGTGGATGAAGACAACTAGTTCCGAGATGCATCAAAAAAATGCCAAAGCATTGTTCTTATACAATAGTGGTAGTTTGGTAGACAATATACAATTTAACAAATTTGATACCGCTGCTGCTTTAGCGATTCCGGTGGTGTATATCACTAAAGATGGTTTTAAAAAATACTTTAATGATGCTTTGGGTACATTTGACATTGAAGCAAATTTATTAGTAGAGACAGAAATTAGAACAGGAAAAAATGTAGTGTCATATATTGATAATAAAGCAGCACATACAGTTGTATTGGGTGCGCACTTAGATCATTTAGGATACAATCAAGATAAAAATGCATTAGACATTAACAATGAGATTCGCAATGGCGCCGACGACAATGCCAGCGGTACTGCAGCTTTGATGGAATTGGCTAAGTTTTTAAAGAAGGCTTCTAATCGTAACGACGGTGCCTTTGGTAAGAATAATTATTTAATCATTCATTTCTCTGCAGAAGAACTTGGTTTGATTGGAAGTAAATATTGGTTAGACCATCCAACCATTCAAACTAGCTTTAATTACATGGTGAATATGGACATGGTGGGCAGGTATGACGCAACTAAAAAAATGAGCTTAGGTGGATATGGTACTTCTAGTAAGTGGTCCGAAATTATTACTAAAACCCCAACTACATTATTGTATACGATTGATAGTGCAGGAACGGGTCCGAGTGATCATGCTAGTTTTTACAGAAAAGACATGCCAGTCTTATTTATGTTTACTGGCAGTCATGCAGATTACCATAAAGCAACAGACGATTGGGATAAGATTAATTATACAGGACAAAAAGATATCCTACGTTTTGTGCAAGGGATCATTCAAACCACCAACTCCTATGGTAAGTTAGATTTCTTAAAAACACGTGAAGCTGCAATGGGCCGTAGTACTAAGTTTACAGTGAGTTTAGGTGTGATGCCTGATTACGCGTATACTGGCACTGGGCTTAGGATTGAGGGCGCTTCTGCCGGTAAATTAGGTGAAAAATTAGGCCTAAAAGCCGGCGATATTTTATTGCAAATGGGCGACTATAAATTCATAGATGTGATGAGCTATATGACGACTTTGTCTAAGTTTAAAAAAGGGGATAGCACTTTTTTAATTTATAAAAGAGGCACAGAAGAAATTAAAGTGGAGATTGTTTTTTAAATATATAAACGTAAATTCATACAACTGATATTTTAAATATTGTGAGCGCAAAAATTATTTTAAACCAAGAAGAAATCAATGAACAAGATTTTGAGGGCTCTCGAATCTTGGGCATCACTGCACCCATTAAAAATTACCAGTTTTGTATTTTACTCAATCAGTATATGGGTTTTGAATTTAGGTTTAATCCCAATCATGAAATTGCATTGAAACGTAAAAATAGAACCTATTATTTTTCGATGTATGAGGGCTATGAACCCAATACCACCATTGGCCATTTTGTATATCACAATCAATTTGATGGCGAGTATTTATTACCTGAATTAAAACACATGGATTTCATTTGGTGGATACGTGGCGAATGGATTGAAGATGAAAAAGTAAAAGATATTTTATACACAATAAGAAATATCAAAGGGGTTCAGTTGGTCGCAGAACTTACGCCTGATCAAATCAAAAACAAAGGGCACTTGATTTTTGAATAGACATTTCGAATAAGAATATGCTTATTCAACCACCACGATTTTTTTTGCTACTTTATTTTATCTATTTTTTTACACTCGACTAATCGATGTAAATTCTTTTTTCTTTTGCAGCCGTGCACTCGCCAATAGGGTTAAAGTATTCAATGCCCATTGCTTTTAAAATAGTTTGTACTTCTTTTAATGCGCTTGGGGCTACTGCAATTAATAAACCTCCGTTTGTCTGTGGGTCTGGTAATAATAACTTGGCTTCTGCTTCGTCTACCGATGGGTCCAACACCACGCCAGCACTAATTGAGCTCCAATTGCGCGCCGTTGCGCCAGGGATTGTTTTTTGTGCAATATAATTTCTAACAGCTGGGATAATAGGTAGCTTATTATAGTGAATAGACGCTGATAAGTTGCTGCCTTCCATCATCTCGGTTAAATGTCCAAGTAATCCAAAACCAGTTACATCGGTCATCGCATGCACGGCTTTTATTTTTCCTAATGCTTCACCTGCTTTATTAATAGTAGTTAATTGCTTCACTAAAAAACTTAAATCTTCGTCAGTAAGTACTGCTCTTTTTTGTGCAGTGGCCATAATGCCCACTCCTAATGGTTTTGTTAAGATTAATAGATCCCCTTCCTGAGCCGTATCGTTTCTTTTTAAATTTTCAATCTCCACTAAACCATTTACGACTAATCCAAAAATGGGATCTTGACTATCTATGCTATGTCCGCCTGCAATGACAATACCTGCTTCGGTACATGTTTTGCGTGCACCCTCCATTACTTTAGCAGCTTCACTTGCAGGAAGTGTAGCTAAGGGCCAACCCAATACAGCCAATGCAAAAATGGGCTTGCCTCCCATGGCATATACATCACTAATGGCATTCGCTGCTGCAATTTGTCCAAAAGCAAATGCATCATCTACAATGGGCATAAAAAAATCGGTCGTACTAATCATCGCCGTTTTTTCGTCTAGCTGATAGACTACTGCATCATCTCTACTATCGTTACCTACTAGTAAATTTTTAATATTGGTTTTTGCACCTACATTATGTGCAGCTAAAATTTCAGAAAGGATGGCGGGTGAAATTTTACAACCACAGCCTCCTCCTTTAGAATGTTCTGTTAATTTTATACTCATATTTTCTTTTATAATTTTTTTAAATCGATTTTTCTTTCACAACTATTTTATTTCTATACATAAGGCATCAAAAGCTTGAAAGGTTTTTTCTTCGCCTTCCATCAACCAATCTTGGATCGATTTATTGAGTGCTTTTGACAATGCTTCCTGCAAAGAAAGGATGTCCCAGTCAAGCCCAGTAATTTGTTTTAAGGAAACAGGATTGGGTGCTTCGGGTGAAAATACAGTTTGGTTGATATTGATCCCAATGCCAATCACTGACCAGGTCCATGCTGTACCCTTAAGCAGGTTTTCAATTAATATCCCCCCTGCCTTTCTGTCACGCCAATAAATATCATTTGGCCGTTTTATCTTGGTATCTCCATTGGTATGGGCATCAAAAAATGCACGAATCCCAAGTGCAATGGCTGCCGAAAACCCAATTTGGTCCGTTGGTGACCATTTTTTGAGTGCATCCAGCTTTTCTAACTCCAAAATATAGCTACAAAGGATGTTTTGCCCCTTGGAACTCTCCCAAACACGTCCATGTTGTCCTTTTCCTTGGGTTTGAAAATCTGCCCGAAAACAACTGCCAGACTTTGCCAATCCCTCCTTGATTTGGGCCATGGCATAGATATTGGTACTATCTATTGTAGACAGTTCTATAAGCGGTGCGCCTAAAATGACATTTGGTGTGGCAGGTGACAAAGAATTGCTATTTTTGTAAAGTTAGTTTAGAAACAGGATTTAACACATTAAAAATAAGCGCATTGGAACATCTTTCTTCTTTAAATGACCGTAAAAAAAACACGGTTACTAGGCTCACTCGTAGCTCTAAAATTTTCAAAACCATTATTCAGGCTATTTTGGATAAAAAAGGTGAGAATGTAATTAGCCTTGACCTTAAAAAAGTGCATGAGGCGGCAGCTGATTTCTTCATTATTTGTGAAGCAAGTAACACGACACAGTTAAAAGCCATTGCTGATTATATCGACTATGAAGTCAAGAATAAGTGCAATGATCTTCCGTATAAATCAGAGGGAAAGCAAGGAGGGCAGTGGTTGCTGATTGATTATATCAATGTAGTGGTTCATGTGATGCACCCTGAGGCACGTGGTTTTTATAAATTGGAAGAATTATGGAGTGATGCGGATATGAAAACACACGAAGATTAATTGAGCCTAGGTCAACAAAATTCATTTCTACTTGTTTATATAAAAAAGCAGTAACAGCAACAATACTATGTCAGAGTCAAAAAATAATAAAAAGAAAAATTCGCCTTTGGGAGATGGACCTAAAATGCCCAAGTTTAATATCTATTGGATATATGGACTAATTGCATTGTCCCTTTTCTCGGCTCGATTTTTTCAAATGACACCCGAATTGACCACTACCACTGAACAAGAGTTCAAGCAAGTGATGTTGATGCGCGGTGATGTGGAGCGTATTGACCTTGTTCAAAACAAAGAAATCGTTCGTGTTTACATCAAGGTAGATAGTATTCAGAAGGACTACTACGTGCAAAAGTTTAAAAAGAAATTAGATAAAGCAAAAGTAAAAGGGGTGCCTTTATTTGAATTTAGTGTAACGGATTGGAATAGTTTCAACGAGCGTTTACAAAAGTTCTATGAGCAAAAAGGCATTCAAGAAGTACCACAGAATACGATTAAAGAAGGAGAGTGGTTTGGTCCAATCGCCAATACGATATTTACAATGCTAATCATTGTCGTGATTTGGATGGTCATGATGCGTAAAATGGGTGGTGGCGCAGGTGGAAGCGGTGGCCCGGGTGGCATCTTTAATGTAGGCAAATCAAAAGCGACTTTATTTGAAAAAGGCGGCACTAAAGTCAATATCACTTTTGCGGACGTCGCTGGATTAGAAGAAGCAAAAGAAGAAGTGATGGAGATTGTGGATTTCTTAAAACAACCAAAAAAATACACAGCCCTTGGAGGTAAAATTCCAAAAGGTGCATTGTTAATAGGCCCTCCAGGAACAGGAAAAACATTGTTGGCAAAAGCCATGGCGGGAGAAGCACAAGTACCTTTCTTTAGCTTAAGTGGTTCTGATTTTGTGGAGATGTTTGTGGGTGTGGGTGCAAGTAGAGTGCGTGATTTATTTAAACAAGCGCGTGAAAAAGCGCCTTGTATTATTTTTATAGATGAGATTGATGCGATTGGTCGTGCACGTGGTAAAAATGCCATGATGAGCAATGACGAGCGCGAGAATACATTGAACCAATTGCTAGTAGAGATGGATGGGTTTGGTGGCGACACTGGAATCATTATCCTTGCAGCTACGAACCGTCCAGATGTGTTGGATTCTGCATTGTTAAGACCAGGTCGTTTTGATCGTCAGATTTCAATTGATCGTCCAGACGTGAAAGGTCGTGAAGAAATATTTAAAGTACACTTAGGTCCAATCAAAGTATCTGAAAGTTTAGACGTACATAAATTAGCAGAACAAACGCCAGGATTCGCTGGTGCAGATATCGCAAATGTATGTAACGAAGCTGCATTGATTGCTGCACGTAAAGGAAAGACAGGTGTAGAGATGAAAGATTTCCAAGACGCCATTGATAGAGTCATTGGAGGTTTAGAGAAAAAGAATAAGATTATATCTAAGGAAGAAAAAGAAGTAATTGCTTACCACGAAGCAGGTCATGCGATTTGTGGTTGGTTCTTAGAGCATGCGTATCCTTTATTAAAAGTAACGATTGTGCCAAGAGGTACTGCTGCATTGGGTTACGCGCAATATACGCCTAAGGAACAATACTTATATACCATTGAGCAATTAACCGACCAAATGTGTATGACTTTAGGTGGACGTGCTGCTGAACAAATTTTCTTTGGTCGTATTTCAACAGGGGCGTCTAACGATTTACAACAAATCACCAAGATGGCTTATTCCATGGTAACCACGTATGGCATGAATGAAAAAATTGGCAATGTTAGTTTTTACGATCCATCACAAGAGAACACTTTCCAAAAACCATTCAGCGAAGAGACAGGAAAAATCATTGACGAAGAAGTACGAAAGATGATTGACGCTGCATACCATAGAACTTTAGATTTATTACAATCTAAAAAAGAAGAAGTAGAGAAGGTCGCTCAAGCATTATTAACGAGAGAGGTATTACATAAGTCTGATGTAGAGGAATTGATTGGTGATCGTCCATTTGAGGAAAAGAAAATCCTTGAAGAAACTACGGTTACTGCAGATACAGCCAATCAATCTGCACCCACAGAAACAACTGTAGTAACGCCTGCAGATCAATCTGATGATGTGATTGAAAATGCAAATGCAACCATTCATGCAGCAGATGCAACTGATAATCACGAATAAGTTGTAAATGGAATCGCAAGGCGCAAGACAAAAAATATTACAAAAGATCAAACAGGCATTGAAAGATCCGGTGTCTGTTCCTTTTCCAGATCAAGTGGCGGATACGCCCGTTTTTATCCCAACCGAAAAAGAAATGGCGATAGAGTTTGCTCAAAAGTTCACTGAACTCTTGGGCAAATTTGTGTATTGTGCCGATGAGCAAGAATTGATCAAACAATTGAATGCGTTGATTATCACAAAAGGTTGGAATAAAATTTATTCAAAAGAAACAGCATGGTTGAATTCATTGCGTCCTTTACAATTTGATCCTATAACAACAGAAGACTTAGCGGATTGTGATGCTGCTATTACATTGTGCACGCATTTGGTGGCAAGAACAGGCACCATTGTTTTAAGCAGTAAAGAGTCAAGCGGGAGAACTGCTAGTGTGTATGCGCCCATTCATATTTGCATTGCCTATGCCGATCAATTGGTGTATGACATGACCGATAGCTTGGTGAAATTCAAAGATAACCTAGAAGGGTTCCCTTCTATGATTAGTTTTGCTACAGGACCAAGCCGAACAGCAGATATTGAAAAGACATTGGTGGTGGGCGTGCATGGACCTAAGGAAGTATATTGTTTTTTAATCGATAACCCATTAGAGTTGTAATTTTAATTTAAACAACCTCCATGGAAATAGCAACAGACAAAAAAGTTTATTTTCTTTCCGACTTTCATTTAGGTGCGCCTAATGAAGTAGAAAGTAGAAAAAGAGAGGATCGTTTGGTTCACTTTTTACAAGATGCGCGTAAGGATGCTGGTGTTATTTTTATTGTTGGTGATATTTTTGATTTTTGGTTTGAATACAAAACAGTGGTACCAAAAGGATTTGTTAGAATTTTAGGAACCCTTGCACAAATGGCCGACGAAGGGATTCAGTTGCATATTTTTACTGGGAATCATGATTTGTGGATGCAGGATTACTTGTCAAAAGAACTGAATGCAAAATTATATTTTGAGCCACAACAATTTACCATCCAAAATAAACAGTTTTTGATTGGACATGGAGATGGATTGGGCCCTGGAGACAATGGGTACAAGCGTTTAAAAAAAATATTCACCAATCCTATTTGTCAATGGCTATTCAGGTGGTTACACCCAGATGCAGGTATCCAATTAGCGAATTATTTTAGTCGAAAAAGCCGTGCAAAAACAGGCAATGCAGACGAATTATTTTTAGGAGAAGATAAAGAATGGCTCATTCTATATACCAAAGAGCAAGCCAAAACAATGTCAGTTGATTATTTTATATTTGGCCATCGCCATTATGCGATTGATTTAAGGCTCAATGAAAAAAGTCGGTATATTAATTTAGGTGATTGGATTCGTTTAAATACCTATGCAGTTTTTGACGGCAAAGATTTACAATTGTTAACCTGGGAAGCAACCACATAACGCTATGAATATAGATCAAATGATATTGAGCAATGCTATACGAAGCTATTTGTTTGTAGCTGCTATCTTAATAGTTACACTGCTTATTAAGCGATTGGTATCTCGTTTTTTTGCAAGCTTGATTTACACTTGGGTAGACAAGAAGAATCATTCAGATTTAAGAAAAAACCATGTACATCGCTTAATTGTTCCTATCGAACAGTTCTTATTATTTCTGGTGGCCATCATTGCGATCTATGAATTAAAGTTTCCTGAAGCATGGGATGTGAAGCTATTTAAGTTGAGTTTGCAGCAGTTTTTAGACTCAGGGATTAAATTCATGTTTGTCATGCTCTTGATAAGGGTAAGTCTAAGAACACTAGAATTCATTTCTATTATTTTAGAGAATAAAGCAAGGTTAACCAAAGATTTATCTGACGATCAATTGGTTTTATTTTTCAGAGATTTCTTTAAAGTGATCATTTATATCATTGGTATTTTATTGGTATTGAGGTATGTGTTTAACGAAAGTATTGGCAATCTTGTAACGAGCTTAAGTATTGTGGGTGCTGCGATTGCTTTGTCTACCAGAGAAAGCCTAGAAAATATCATTGCCTCTTTTATCATCTTTTTTGACAAGCCCTTCACTGTTGGGGATTTAGTTAAAGTGAGTGGATTTACTGGCACAATCGAAAAAATTGGACTAAGAAGCACACGTATTCGTACACAAGACAAAACCTTTATCACAGTTCCTAATAAACAAATGGTTGATTCTATAGTGGACAATATATCACTTAGGTCTGAACGTAAAATTGACATGGATTTGCAGTTAAGTGTAGCCACTTCTGCGCAAGTATTGACTGATTTTGCCAATCATATGCGCAACATTTTAAAAGCCGAAATTGAGCTGAATAGTTGTCAAGTTTTTATTGCCGAATCGGGTAAACAATACCATCTATTACATGTAGAATGTTTAGTGAGTATGCAAATGGATATCGATGCATTTCTAATGTTGAGAGAACGCTTAAACCTTGCTGCAATTGAGTATGCGAATGCACATCAGATTCAATTTTCAGAAAAAGGATAAGGAAAAATAGTAATCCTGCAGGGCTTATAGACTCGCTTTCAAAGACTGTAAGAAATGTTTGATTTCTTTTAGATTATTCAATAAGGATAGGTCTTTATTGGCTTTTTCTTTATTATTTTTTAAATAGGTTTTTGCCCCATCAATAGAATACTTCTTCTCTCTAAGTAAATAATAGATTTGTTTTAAAAATTCAATATCCTGAGCACGAAATAAACGATCCCCTTTTCTTGTTTTTCGAGGCTGTAATTGTTTAAACTCTTTTTCCCAATATCGAATCAAGGAAGTGTTTACGTTAAACCATCCTGCAACTTCTCCAATAGGGTAATATAATTTCTTTGCTAAGGTACTCGCATCAGGCACATTGATTTTACCAATTGCTTGATCCATATCTGCAAATGCCATTCTACCTCTTTTGTGCAATATATTTTTATTGACATAAGACATGGACGTTCTTGATACAGAAGGTAAATCTGCATCCTCGGGTGCTATAATACTAGAGTTATCAGGCTCATTCAAATTTGAAACGACTACTTTAGTTGTAGCGGATTCGTTTTGGTAAATAGGTTTACGGTAATGCGGCAATGATTTTTTTTGCTTGATGCTTTTGGCTTGTTTGGGCGCAGCAATATGCACTGGAGTTGTTGCCTCCATGCCAAATAAATCCAATTGCTGTAACGGTTCTGCCATAGACCAAAGGTAGGGGACTATTGAGCTCAACTAACCACTGCAAATGATTGGTGGATAAATTGTTAAGTATGTATTAATTTTGCCTATGCGCATTTTTATACAGCTCGATGATGTCTATGTCCCGAATCTTCCTATTTTGGAGCCCATCCTATTAGATTTAATGGGGATGATTGCTACCGAACCTGCGCATAGTATAGACATCCAACATAAGATCTATCTTGTTTCAGCATTGCCAAAACCAACTGAAAATTTAGCGGTTGAATGGATACATCCTGATGCTACTGCAGCATTGATTGCAGAACGTAGCGCTTCTGCATTGATTCATTTTGGTCCAGTGGCTTTATGGGCAAAGCAACTGCCTTCTTATTTTATTCCATTGACCATACCACATCGAACTGGTCAATTAAACCGGGTTAAGTCTTGGCTTGAAAAAAAACGTTTTAATCAAACAATGCAAAGGGCAAAAAAAGTGTTGGCATTGGACGAATGGCATGCACAAAACAGACCAGGCGTGGAAAGATTATACCTTGAAAAAGCACCCTTGCCTAGTTTTGAGTGGTCACAATTGGCGCCTGTTAGAAGCGCATTAACGGATGGGAATCAATACCTGCTTGCATTTGTAGATGCACATGATATCCTACCTATTGTGAAAGCTTTTTCTGTGTTTAAAAAATGGCAACTCAGCACCATGTCCCTCGTTTTTGTATTGGATACGGATGCGGAGAAAGAAAAAGCGGCTAATTTATTACTAGGATACAAATATAAAGATGCAGTGGAATTGGTAGCTGTATCCAAATTTCAATTAGAATGGATTGCTGCAGCCTACCTCACTATTTTTAGTGGTATGAATAGTCATCGCTTTCAATTTTTGACCTATTCTATGCGCTATCAAATTCCATTTTTAATGCATCATGATCAAGCAGCAGCTAATTTTATTGCTACTAAAATGGCCGAGGCTGGAGAATATTTTGATTTTAAACAACCCGACATTTTAGCGAATCATTTTAAACTGTATTATAAGGACGAAATGTACCGTGCGGCCAAGGGTAATGAAATACAAAAGGCCATTCAAACTGAAATAAGCCAATTTCAACAAAAAGCAACCATAGTGTGGCCAAGGGACTTGGTCTAGGCTGGTCTTATTCGCCAATATTATTGTATTTTTGTGGCATAATTTTAAGCTATGCACGAATCATCTATTCAGGTAAAAATTCAATTAGACGAACAAAAAATTCCCCAATCTATAGACTGGTCAGCAACCGATAGCACTGCTCAAGAAGCGCAGGCTGCTAGGGCAATGATGTTGACTTTTTGGGACCCAACCGATAAAACTGCTTTACGTATTGATTTATGGACAAAAGATATGATGGTAGACGAGATGGCAGACTTCTTTTATCAAAATCTGATGGGTATGGGGGACGCTTATCTTAGAGCTACACAAGACAAGGAACTTGCAGCATCCTTTAAAACTTTTGCAAAAACATTTTACAATCAATTTAGAGCAAGTCAAATAGAACAAGGTGCAAAATAATCTTGCATCAAAAAATAAATTTTAATCTTATGAGTTTAGAACTAGAAGTGATGTCTTTAATGAAAGACGCAATGAAAAATAAAGATGAAGCATTGTTAAGAGGGCTTCGTGCGATTAAAGCAGAAATCATTAAAGCAAAAACTGAACCAGGTGCTAACGGCGCTATTTCAGAAGATGCTGAAATGAAATTATTACAAAAATTAGTGAAGCAACGTAAAGACTCATTGACTATTTTTCAAGAACAAAATAGAGCTGATCTAGCAGATAAAGAAGCCGAAGAAATTGCAGTGATTGAAAAATTTCTTCCAGTTCAAATGACTGAGGAAGCTGTAAAAGCAGCTGTAGAGGCTATTGTGAAGGAATTGGACGCTGCTGGTCCACAAGATTTGGGAAAGGTAATGGGTGTTGCGTCTAAACAATTAGCAGGGAAGGCAGATGGTAAAATTATTGCTGCGGCTGCTAAAAATGCATTGACGAACTAATGAACTGGTTAGATTTATTAGCAGGTACGATCCTGATTTTAGCCTTATTGCAAGGATATCGAAATGGGTTGATTAAAGCCATTATTTCGTTTTTCTCTTTAATGATTGGCGTGGTACTTGCTTTTCAATTTGCGGGATTTGTCGCTATCCAATTAAAAATATATACTAAAATCACTTCTTATTGGCTTCCATTTATAGCCTTCTTGATTGTTTTACTAGGGGTCATGTTACTCTTAAGATGGATGACTGGGCTCTTACAACAAACTGCTGATTGGTTAATGCTAGGCTGGTTGAATAAACTACTAGGCATGGTCCTGTATATTTTAATATATGGCACTATTTTAAGCGCATTCATCTATTTTATGACTTTACTAGGGATCGTCGAAAAACCCACAATGGATGCGTCTATTAGTCATAGCTATTTAGCCAAATGGTGGCCCTATTTTATGGCTAAATTGAGCGAATGGCTGCCTTTTATCAAACAAACATTGGTTCAATTTTCCAATCAAATACAACAAAAGGCATAATCAGCTGATTTAATCTGAAATAAGTATCTTTATAGCGACTACTTAATAGTTAAAATTTTATGGAATACGAAATACACAAAGAGGGCAAATTTGAATATGTAGAAGTAGGAGTGGGTCAACCACTGATGCTTTTGCATGGTTTATTTGGCGCATTGAGTAATTTCTCTGACCTCATAGAACATTTTAGACATACACATAAAGTAATCGTTCCTATTTTGCCATTATATGATCTTGATCTTTTGCATACCACTGTAAAAGGATTGGCTAAACATGTGCAACAATTCATCGACCATAAGGGCTATGATCAAATTCATTTGTTAGGTAATTCTTTAGGCGGGCATGTGGGGTTGGTCTATATCTTAAGTCACCCAGAAAAAATTAAAACATTAACCTTAACAGGGAGTAGTGGTTTGTTTGAGAATGCCATGGGTGATTCTTATCCAAAAAGAGGAGATTACGAATACATTAGAGCAAAGACCGCTGAAACTTTTTATGATCCAGCAGTTGCCACGAAGGAATTGGTAGATGAGGTTTTTGAAATCACCAATAGTAGAATTAAAGTAATTAAAATTATTGCTTTAGCAAAAAGTGCGATTCGTAATAATTTAGGAGAAGAATTGGGCCAGATCAAAGTGCCTACACTTTTAATTTGGGGTAAAAATGATAAAGTTACGCCTCCATTTGTAGCAGAAGATTTTCATAAATTGATTCCGAATAGTGAATTAGCTTTTATTGATCAATGTGGTCACGCGCCAATGATGGAAGTGCCTAATGCATTCAATGAAATTTTAGAGCAATTCTTAAAAGCACAAGCTTAATTAGTCTTATGCTAGCTGCAACCATTACTGTACAAGGGTTTCCCCTGCTTCATTTAGAAGATAAGGTGAGTTTTGCTTTACAGTGTATGGAGGATTTTGATGTGCAAGAATTAGCGGTAGTGAAAGAGGATTATTTTTTAGGGATCGTTCAAAAAGCAGACTTATTGGATACAGATGAAGCAGCTTCTTTAATGGTATTATCTGATCAGCTTAAAAAAATTATGATTGCAGATACGGCACATTTTTTAACTGCTTTAGACTTATTTGCAAAACATCAATTGAGTATTTTGCCCGTAATGAATGAGCAACTGGAATGCATTGGAATGATTCCTCAAAAAAGTTTAAACGATGCCTTGGCTAAATTTTTAGGGGTTGATTCGCCTGGTGCTATTATCGTTTTATCTGTTGCACCATACCAATATTCACTAGCGGAAATGTCAAGATTGGTAGAATCCAATAATGCGCAAATTTTACAGCTGAACAGTTATTATGACGAAACAAATGGGGCAATGATCATCACGCTAAAAATCAATAAAGATGAAGCACAGGCTTGCATTGCCACTTTCCAGCGTTACGATTATCAATTAGTACAATATTTTGGTAAAACACCTTTGCACAATGATATCGAAGCGCATTACCATCATTTAATGAATTATTTAGATGTTTAAATCTACCAGCTTCAAATGCCTAGTCCTTATATTTATTTTCTTTGGTCTAATTGGTTATGCACAAGTTCATGCTCAAATTAAGATTAGTGCCATAGAAGTTACAGGTAATAAAAAAACTAAAGACTATATTGTTAAAAGAGAGTTGCCTTATAAAGTGGGGGACCTATTGTCAAAAGACGATCTCGATTCACTCAATATTGTTGCGCAACAGCAGTTATTTAATACGGCACTCTTTTTAGAGACCATTGTGTCATCTGAAATACTAGATAGCACATCCGCAAAAATCAAGATTCAATTAAAAGAACGTTGGTATTTTTTTCCTATACCTTATTTTAGATGGGTAGATCGAAATTTCAATCAATGGTGGAACGAAAGTAATCGAAGTTTAGAACGTGTGAACTATGGTATTAATTTCAGACAAGCCAATGCCACAGGCAACAATGATAAGTTAACATTAGGCTACATTACAGGCTATACGCATCAAGCAATACTTCGATATCAATTGCCATTCATTGATAAGCAATTAAAATATGGTATGGGCTTGGGTTGGGCACAGTTCAATCAAAAAGAAGTGAATTATGCCACTTTAGGAAATAAGCAGGTTTTTTTTAGGACAGAGAATATTATTCGTAAAGGATATCGAGGAAATGCAAATTTAACCTATCGTCCTAATTTATTTGAAAGACATGCTTTGCAAGTTGGAATTGGCAATGAGTCCATTTCTGATTCTGCATTTGCTATCGCGCCCAATTTATTACCAAATCATAAAAAATCGTTTTCTTATGTAGATATTAATTGGTCTTATTCAAAAGTTCGATTCGATTACAATGCCTATCCTACCAAGGGAGCTAGTACTGAAATTGCTCTATCTCAAAGATTTTCAAAAGAAAGTAATTTATCTGCGATTCAATTTAGACAGATCGTAGCGCATCCTATCGCACCCAATAGATTCGTCTTTTTGGAATCTTTAACCATTGGAAGAACGATGCAACAATCTAACTATAGTGATCGCAAATTAATGGGTTATGGATTAATGCAAATGAATGGGTTAGAATATTATGTAGTGGATGGCAACGCAGCAACCTTATTTAAAGCAGCAATCCATCAAAGAATTGGGTCCTATACGATCATTAATCCTTTGACAAAAAAATTCCTCCCATCTGTTAAATATACTTTTTGGATAAAGGCTTTTACGCAATTAGGATATGTCTATAGTTCCGAAAAAAATAAGGCGAATCCATTGGCTAATAGTTTGTTAAGAACTGCTGGTATAGGAGTAGATATAATAAGTATCTATGATTTTGTGTTAAATGTGGAGTATAGTATCAATCAATTGGGGGACAAAGGATTATATTTGCACAGCGGAATTAATTTTTAACTTTGTTTCATGAATGTAGCCATTTATAGTAGAGGTGTCGACTTGGACCAGCAACAGTCTTTAAATGACTTGATTGCTGAATTACAAAAGCATGACTTTACCATTTATATTTATGCTGGGTTAATCCAAAAATTTAATTTGGTGACTGCTCCAGAAAAAAAATCACTTATAGTATTTGAAACTTCATCTGATTTACATAATAATATTGATTGTTTAATTTCTTTAGGTGGAGACGGAACCGTTTTAGATGCCATTACTTTAGTGGGTGATACCTTGATTCCAATTTTGGGAGTTAATTATGGACGTCTTGGTTTTTTAGCAACGATTTCTAAGGACGAACTAGCGATTATGGTGGAGGCTTTAGTAAATCGTTCTTATGTCATTGATAAAAGATCTTTAATTCATATTGATAGTAACCTACCAATTTTCAAGGATGCACCATTTGCATTAAATGAATTTGCGATTCATAAGCGTGATACTTCTCCAATGATTAAGATTCACACCTATTTAAATGGAGAATTATTAAACTCCTATTGGGCAGATGGATTAATCATTGCCACACCTACTGGCTCAACCGGTTACAATATGAGTTGCAATGGCCCAATTTTATTTCCTGAATCATCTAGTTTTGTGATTACGCCAGTGGCGGCGCATAACTTAAACGTACGTCCTGTTGTGGTTCCAGACAGTTCGGTGATTTCATTTGAAATTGAAGGTCGAGCCGAAGAATTGATTTGTGCATTAGATGCAAGAAAAGAAATTGTTCCTATTGGCATTCAAATTGCAATCAAGAAAGAAGCGTTTTGCGTTCACTTTATTAGATTGAATGAAAACAGTTACTTAACTACATTAAGAACAAAATTGACTTGGGGGTTAGATAAAAGAAATCAAGCATGCTAAAGCTATTCTATATTTTTTGTTTTTTGATTGGTATGACGCATTTTGCTCAAGCGCAGCATCTGCAATTATTGGAGAATAGAGGGGAGATTGGATTATTTGCTGGACAATCAAGTTATAGAGGTGATGTCGCTCCAGACATTTTCAAATTCAATATTAATTTTGGCGCATTTTATAAGAAACAATACAATGATTATGCTGGCATTAGATTGAATTATGAGCAGATTC
The DNA here is from genome assembly GCA_945865295.1 of Chitinophaga pinensis. GTDB lineage: Bacteria > Bacteroidota > Bacteroidia > Chitinophagales > Chitinophagaceae > Sediminibacterium > Sediminibacterium pinensis_A. Next base: position 49,549 of record CAMBDE010000005.1, read on the forward strand.
AAATAGGCAACTACGATACCCTTTCAAAAAATATTTACGCTAAAAATAGAGGCTTCTTTTTTTCCCGAAATTTCCATGACATCAGTTTATTAGGGGAATTTAATTTTACAAGATTTTTGCCAGGAAATAAAAAATATCGTTTTACACCCTATTTGGGTATTGGTGCTGGCTATCTTTTTGAATCAAAAGCTTCAAATTTTGGAGTAGATAGTTTAAGTACCATACTTCGCCCTTTACAAATTGACTCTGTTGTTTATCCAAAGCTGAGTTCAAGTAAAGGGGGTCTTTATTTTCCTTTACAAATTGGTTTTAAATTTAATTTGACAAGACGATGGAATATTTTTGCAGAAGCGATGTATAGATTTGCTTTATCTGATGAGTTGGATTTCTTTCCAGATGGTCAATTGATAGAACACAGACAAAAAATTGAATCTGCTAATAAATTTATGATTGGTGGATATTTTGATGAACAAAAAATAGGACCAGGCAATTTTGTAAATAAATACCAGGGGAGTCGATCTGGCAAGGATCAGTTTTTCTCTGTTAAAGCCGGAATCTCATTTAATTTGATCAAAATTTATGGAGAAGAGAGGTTTAAACCGGGCAAAAGGTCAAAATTGGCTAGTTTAAAAGAAAAGGAAAGCTCCCAAAATAAGTCTGGATTCTTAAGCAGACTTAAATTTAAGCGCAAATAACCTGCTGATTTTCTTATTTTTACAACATATGGAAAATTTGGATTTAAATAGGCTTCCCAAGCATATTGCCATCATTATGGATGGGAATGGCAGGTGGGCTGAGGAGCAGGGTCAGGATCGTTTATATGGACATTACCATGGTGTGATGAGTGTTCGTAAAGTGGTTGAGGCCGCCACTGAAATAGGCATCCAGTACCTGACTTTATATGCATTTAGTACTGAAAACTGGGATCGACCACAGACTGAAGTGCTGGGTTTGATGTCCCTGTTTGTGGATACAATTAGTAAAGAAGTACCGGATTTGCATAAAAACAACATTCGACTACATTTTATAGGCAACTTAGATTTATTGCCTGATGAAGCAAGACAAGCTCTTGCAAGTTCAACTAGTATAACCGCACAAAATACTGGTTTACAATTAGTTATTGCATTAAGCTATAGTAGCCGATGGGAAATTATTCAGGCTGCTAAGTCCCTTGCTGAGCAGGTTAAGGCAGGCAAATTGGATCCAATTCAGATAGATGAAGCCTGTTTTGTGCAATCCCTGTCTACCAAAGACTTCCCAGATCCTGAACTCATGATCAGAACCAGCGGAGAGTACCGAATCAGTAATTTTCTACTCTTTCAATTGGCCTATGCTGAGCTTTATTTTACCGAAACGCGTTGGCCAGCTTTTGGAAAAGATGCTTTTTTTGAAGCTATTATGGCTTATCAGTCTAGAGAACGCCGATTTGGTAAAACTAGTGCTCAAATCAACCTAGATATAGAAAATTATTAACTTGTTTTTTTGGCTTTTAACAAAGACTTTGAAATATTACGAGTAATTTGCGCCTCTTATAAATTATACATATATAGCCCACTAGCAGATGCAGAAATTGACCCAGTTTACTATAGGAATTCTCTCCTTACTTATCTTATCCTCCTCTAGTTTTGCCCAAGACCAAAAAGGGCAGGATTCAGTTAGCCAGATCAATGTTAAGTTGCTGGGGATCTTAAATCAAAAAACACCTACTAAGTACAAGATTCGTGCTATTAAAGTTGTTGGTAACCAATTCTTTGATGAAAACTTATTGTTATCCTTATCCACGCTAAATGAGGGGGATGAAGTGAGTTTGCCTGGGGGAGATAATTTTGCCAAAGCTATTCGAAAATTAATGGATCAAAATTATTTCAGCGATGTAAGTGTTTATTTAACCGATGTAAAAGGGACTGAAATTGATGTAGAAATCAATGTGGTGGAAAGACCAAGATTGTCTCGATTTAACTTCACAGGTATAAAAAAATCAGAGACAGAAGAACTTTCAGGTAAAACTGGATTGACACCTAATAGGGTCGTGACTGATAATATGCGTATCACTGCGATCGAAGGCATTAAAAAATTCTATGCAGAAAAAGGTTTTCAAGATGCGAGTGTTCGTATTAAAGAAACAAAAGATTCAGTTCGTAAAAATCAATTAGTACTTGATTTTATTGTAACCAAAGGACCAAAAGTAAGAATCAATAATATCAATTTTGGGGGTAATCTAATTGAAGAAACTAAATTAAAGAAAAGCTTAAAAGAGATCCACGAAAAATCTCGCTTAACCTTATTTCCGGTGAATGACAAGCCTGCCATTGTAAAAACCTCGCCATATACTTTTGATCAATATTTAAAAGAACGTGGGTACTTTACTTTTTCAAAAACAAAAAAAATATTAAACCCGTACGCAAGAATTGGTTTTTCTTCTTCAAAGTATGATATCAAAAAATACGACGAGAGTAAGGATAATCTATTGAACTACTATAATTCTTTAGGTTTTAGAGATGCAGTGATTGAAAAAGATACGGTCTACCACAATGCTGTGGGGCATTTAAATATTGATATGCAAATCAAAGAAGGACGTAAGTATTTCTTTGGTAATATTAGCTGGAGAGGCAATACAAAATATCCTGATTCTGTTTTATCAAGTATATTGAATATTAAAAGAGGAGATATCTACAACAGAGAAACCTTTTTTAATAAATTAGGTAAAACACCTACAGCAGAAGGGGGAGATATTAGTGGTATTTACCAAGATGATGGTTATTTGTTCTTTAGCATCAACCCAATTGAGACTGCTGTATACAATGACACCATCGATTTTGAAGTAAGAATACAAGAAGGCCCTCAAGCAACCATTAAAACAATTCGCATTGCTGGAAATGAGAAAACGAAAGACTTTGTTGTGCGTCGAGAAATTAGAACAATACCAGGTGATAAATTTAGCCGTTCATTATTGATTCGTTCTCAACGTGAGATTTCACAATTAAATTATTTTGACCAAGAGAAAATTAAAATTGATCCGATACCTAATCCAGAAGATGGAACCGTAGATATCAATTATGGTGTAGAAGAAAAATCAAGTGACCAATTAGAATTAAGTGCTGGATGGGGTGGTTTTATTGGATTGACTGGAACATTGGGTGTGACTTTTAATAACTTTTCATCAAAAAATATTTTCAATAAGAAAGCCTGGGATCCATTACCAATGGGAGATGGTCAAAAATTAAGTATCCGTTTTCAGAGTAATGGTAAAGCTTTTAGATCTACCAATTTCTCATTCACTGAGCCATGGTTTGGGGGCATCAAGCGCAATAGTTTAACAGTAAGTGTATACAATACAAAATTTGGACAAACCTTTGATCAATTGACAGGAATGTATGATCCAAACGCAGCTGATTCAAGGTATATTTCGACCACTGGTGCGACGGTTTCTTTTGGTCGTCAATTGTCATGGCCGGATGACTTTTTCTCTTTAAGTATGGGCATGAACTACACGCGTTATACTTTAAAGAATTATGCGATTGACCCCTTTAACCTTCCTAATTTTGACAATGGTATTGTCAATAATTTAAACTTTAGAATTGCCTTACAAAGAACTTCGGTAGACCAACCCTTGTTTCCAAGAACAGGTTCTACTTTTTTATTGAGTGGCCAATTGACACCTCCTTATTCTTTATTTGATCCTAATTTTGCAACTAAGCAAAATCCATACGAATTATTAGAATATAACAAATGGCGTTTTAACGGAGAATGGTATGTGCCATTGGGCAAACCAGCAGGGGAAGATCGTAACAAGCAGTTTGTTTTAAAGTTTGCTGCAAAATATGGTTTCTTAGGAAGGTACAATTCATCAATTGCTATTTCACCATTTGAACGTTTCCAAGTAGGGGATGCAGGTTTAAGCAATCAATTTGCATTATTAGGGTATGATATCATTGCACAAAGAGGTTATCCTGTTTATGAATCCTCTAATCCAAAAATCAATCCTGATCAACAATCTTCAAGACAAAAGTTTACCATTTTTAATAAGTATGCTGTTGAAATTAGATACCCATTAAGTTTAGCAGCAAGTAGTACCATTTATGCATTGGGCTTTTTTGAAGCAGCCAATGGTTGGTATAGTATGAAAGAATACAATCCATTTAAATTGAGAAGATCGGTTGGTGTGGGAATGCGTTTCTTCTTACCGATGTTTGGTTTGCTTGGATTTGATTATGGTATTGGTCTAGATCGTTTAGATGGAACCAATTCATTGAAGGATGCAGCTAGATTCACCTTTATGTTAGGATTTGAACCTGAATAATATCAATCCATTACCACAAATAAATACCTCTATTATGAAATATAACAAATTGTTTTTATTGGGTGTTGTACTCCTTGGGTTATCCTTTTCTGCACAAGCACAATCCAAATATGCAGTGATCAATACCAAGTATATTTTAGACAGAATTCCTGAATACAAGGAAGCGGATAAGAAATTAAAAGCCTTGGGTGATCAATGGCAACAAGAAATTGATGAGCAACAAATGATCTTGGACAAAATGTACAAGAACTATGAAGCAGAGCAGTTCATGTTGTCCGAAGATTTGAGAAAAAAGCGTGAAGATGAGCTGTTTATGAAAGAAAAGGCCTTGCGTGATCTGCAAAAAAAGCGATTCGGTTATGAGGGGGATTTGTTCAAGGAACGCCAAAAATTAGTGAAACCTATCCAAGATAGGGTATATAATGCCGCTCAAAAAATGGCTACCGCCCGTTCGTATGACTTCATTTTAGATAAAAGTGAAGGAATTACCATTATATTTGCAGACCCTAAGTTGGATAAAAGCGACGATATTTTAAAAGAATTAGGGGTAATCAATAATTAAACAAACAAACAAAAATAGACATGAAGAAAGTTTTATTTGCAGCCATCTTGTTAGTGGCATTTGCTTTTGGCAACAGTGCGACTGCACAAACAAAAATTGGTTATTTCGATGACCAAAGCGTAATCGCTTTATTTCCTGGTATCCAAGAAAAATTAGATACAGTATTAAACTCTTATGCTAAGGATTCTTTACAAGATGAGTACAACTATACTTTAAAGGATTATCAAGTAAAAGATAGTATCTACAGAAGAGATTCAGTTGATTTGTCTAAAAGACCAAAGGCTTTACAAATGGCGACTGACGATTTAAATAAATTAAAATACAAGTTGATCAACTGGCAACAATACCAACAACAGATGATGGAGCAAAAGCAAGAAGGCTTATTGTTACCTTACAGACAAAAAATTGCTCAAGCATTGAGTGAAGTAGTTGCAGAACAAAAATATAATTTGGTATTGAAGGCAGATGCTTTGTCTCCTTATGCTCAACCATCTATCGCTGATAACTTAACGATCCGTGTTGCTTTAAGATTAAAGCTTCCAGTTCCTAAGGACATTGAAGAAGCTTTCAAAGCTGCAACAGGTGGTGCGGCTAAGCCAGCGACTCCTGCTAAAAAAGGATAATATTTTACAAAATAGTTTAATACACCTCGTTGTTTTACAACGGGGTGTATTAGTTTTACGAAATCAGGGAATACTTATTTTATGCAAGCACCCATTGGCGTTTTTGATAGCGGTTATGGTGGTCTAACCATCTTAAAAGAATTGAAGCAGCAATTGCCTCAATATGATTATATCTATTTGGGAGACAATGCCCGTGCACCCTATGGTACAAGATCATTTGATACCGTGTATCATTATACATTAGAAGCAGTTGAATGGTTTTTTAAACAAGGTTGTAGCTTAGTTATTTTAGCATGTAATACAGCATCTGCTAAAGCACTTAGGAATATCCAACAATTGGACCTGCCCCATATGGCACCAGATAAAAGGGTATTAGGTGTCATCAGACCTAGTTCAGAAATCTTGGGTACTTATTCTTTCTCGCATCACCTTGGAATTTTAGGAACAACAGGTACGATTCAGAGCGAGAGTTATCCTATTGAGCTGGCAAAATTTGCACCAGAGGCATCCATTTTTCAACAAGCCTGCCCTATGTGGGTACCATTGATCGAAAATGGGCAACAAGATGGCCCAGGTGCCGATTATTTTGTACAGTTATACATTGACCAACTATTTGCCCAATCTTCCAAAATTGACACCGTATTGCTTGCCTGTACCCATTATCCATTAATGGAAAAAAAGATCCAAAGCTTTTTGCCAGAACATGTCAAATTAGTGACCCAAGGGGATATTGTTGCAAAGAGCTTAGCTACTTATTTGCAAAATCACCCCGAAATGGATCAAAAATGCAGCAAAAAGGGTCAACTACAGTTTTTCACTACAGACAATCCTGCAAGCTTTGAGGAACAAGGAAGTTTGTTCTTTGGCCAAAAAATTGCTGCAAATCACACAGATTTAGCTTAAAAATTCAAAAAAAACCCTATTTTTGCCGTCCTTTCACAGCTAGTGGTATGGTGACTGCTATAAGAACGGATTTGAATATAAAGTATTAAACCT
>CAMBDE010000006.1 GCA_945865295.1 Chitinophaga pinensis
ATGAGGAATTATTGAATGACGCTGAAAATACCCTCGCTACTTACCACGATAAAATATTGATTGCCAAAGTAAGGGCGGTGGAACTAACCAGCATTCATGAAAGCTTTAATGATTTGAGGTTATTAGTGACTTCGGCTTCCAAGGTATCTAATGAAATGGAGCTGGTGGGTAAAATGAAGGAATTGGTTCCTGAGTTTATCAGTAACAATAGCATTTTTGAACGCCTGGACCCTAACCTTCAAACCAAGATATTGGATATGACGGGGGGGGGTAGAGATTTCTAAGGCAAATTAAAGACTTCAAATTTTACTCGATAATTATTAATTAAGCTACTCAATATTGCGCTATATTTGTTAAACAATATTGAGTTTGCATGATTAAAATGTGACTCAGAACGGCGAAGCCGTCATACACGTTCTCGAACATCTCATCTACCCCAATGATCTTAGATAAAATTTTTACTGGTAAAATAAGAGTGCAATTACTCACCAAATTGCTACTCAACCCGGCTAGCACCGTGTATTTGCGCGGTTTAGAACGTGACCTAGGTGTAAGTAGTAATACAGTGCGTTTGGAATTAAATAAGTTATCGGACATGCAACTCATACAGGAGCAGACCGATGATGAAAACACTAAAACAAAACATTACGCAGTAAATACAAAACACCCCATGTTTAAATCCTTACGAGGGGTGATTATGCAATATGTTGGCTTGGATCAGATTATTGAAAATGTATTGGATAAGTTGGGTAATGTAGATGAAGTATACCTAACCGGAGATTTAGCCTTAGGAAAAAACAATCCCTTTGTGGATTTAGTAATAGTGGGTCATATTGATAAGGGTTATTTATATCAATTAATTGAAAAGGCGGAAACCTTGATTGACAAAAAAATACGCGTTGCCTTATACCAACCCCTAGAGTTTACTGAAAAAATGTTGAAGGATGTGGGGGTGTTTATGAAGTTGATGGGATAGGAATTTGGATTAGTGTGGTCCACACTAATTTGGAGTGTTCGCAGATATTCATAAATCGTTAATAAATTGAAAATCAATCACTTTACATGTTTGATTTTTTATTTATGGGTCACTGAAAAAGGTTGAAAAATAGGTTAAATGTGCGCAGTTTTGTGCGTTATTTTAGAGAATAATATATGAAAATAGCAGTTGTTGGAACTGGATATGTGGGGTTGGTTACGGGTACTTGTTTTGCTGAGACAGGCAATAAAGTTATTTGTGTAGACATTGATCAATCTAAAGTAGAAAAATTAAGCGCAGGACAAATCACGATATACGAACCAGGTTTAGAGAAAATATTTTTAAGAAATATCAAAGAGGAGCGTTTAAGATTCACGACTCAGCTAGAAGAAGCGGTGGAAGATGCAGAGATTATCTTTTTAGCATTACCAACACCTCCGGGTGCGGATGGTAGCGCAGACTTAAAATACGTATTGGGTGTAGCGGATCATTTAGGAAAAATTTTAAAGGGGTATAAAGTTATTGTCAATAAAAGTACCGTACCAGTTGGTACGGCAGACAAAGTAATTGCAGCGATTGCAGCGAACTACAAAGGAGCATATGATGTAGTAAGCAACCCAGAGTTTTTAAGAGAGGGTGTGGCCGTAGATGATTTCATGAAACCAGACAGGGTAGTAGTTGGAACAAGATCGGACAGAGCCAAGAAATTAATGAGTGATTTATACGCTCCATTTGTAAGACAGGGTAATCCTTTGATTTTTATGGATGAGCGTAGTTCAGAATTAACAAAGTACGCAGCAAATTCATTCCTTGCAACAAAGATCTCTTTCATGAACGAGATTGCACAACTATGTGAGCGCATGGGCGCAGACGTGGATATGGTAAGAAGAGGGATTGGATCGGATGACAGAATTGGCAAACGTTTTTTATTCCCGGGTATTGGATATGGTGGATCATGTTTTCCTAAAGATGTGCAAGCTCTGATCATGTCATCGGACGAAGTCAAGTATGATTTTGAGATTTTAAAAGCGGTGGAGAAAGTCAACGCCAATCAAAAACTACATTTAGTAGAAAAGATCAAGGCTTATTATAATGGCAACTTAGCAGGCAAGCATTTTGCATTATGGGGCTTGGCGTTTAAGCCAAATACGGACGATATTAGAGAAGCGCCAGCATTGAGTATTATTGATGCACTAACAAGTGCAGGCGCTACAGTAACGGCCTATGATCCAGAAGCGATGTCAAATGTAAAAGCACAGATAGGAGGCAAGATCAACTATGCCGAGAACCAATACCAAGCATTAGCTGGTGCAGAAGCTTTGATTATTGCGACCGAGTGGAGTGAGTTTAGAACGCCCGATTTTGAGCGCATGGAAAAAGAGATCAAACATAAAATCATCTTTGATGGCAGAAACTTATTTGATGTTGCCAAGATGAATGAGTTGGGGTATCATTATGAGAGCATTGGAAGAGCAGACTCAAACAAATTAAAAAATTAAAGACTCAAAAACAAAAGATTTATTATGAGTCAAAAAAGAATATTAATAACAGGTGCTGCTGGATTTTTAGGATCGCACTTATGTGATCGTTTTATCAAGGAAGGCTACTATGTGATTGCGATGGATAATTTGATCACAGGAGACATGATGAATATCGAGCACCTAAGCTCGAATCCAAATTTTGAATTCATCCACCATGATGTAACGACTTTTATTGATATCAAAGGCGACTTGGATTATATTTTACATTTTGCATCCCCAGCTAGTCCTATAGATTATTTAAAGATTCCTATTCAAACCTTAAAAGTAGGTGCGATGGGTACACATAATTGCTTAGGTTTAGCGAAAGCAAAGGGTGCAAGAATATTGGTTGCAAGTACAAGCGAAGTTTACGGAGATCCTTTGGTGCATCCTCAAACCGAGGAATACTGGGGCAATGTGAATCCAGTGGGTCCAAGAGGCGTGTATGATGAAGCAAAACGTTATATGGAATCCATCACGATGGCCTACCATACCTTCCACCAAGTTGAAACAAGAATCATCCGCATCTTCAATACCTATGGCCCTAGAATGCGCCTGAACGATGGTCGTGCATTACCTGCATTCATTGGACAAGCATTAAGAGGAGAGGACATGACAGTGTTTGGAGATGGTTCACAAACGAGAAGCTTCTGCTATGTAGATGATTTAGTTGAAGGTATTTACAGATTATTATTAAGCGACTACTCAAGTCCTGTGAATATTGGTAACCCGAATGAAATTAGCTTAAAGGATTTTGCCGAAGAGGTTTTAAAATTAACAGGCAATACTGTGAAGATCGTCTACAAGGAATTACCTGTGGATGATCCAAAACAAAGACAGCCAGATATTACAAAAGCAAGAACCATTTTAGGATGGGAGCCAAAAGTAGAAAGAGCAGAGGGCTTACAAAAAACATACGATTACTTTAAAGCATTACCATCAAGCGAGTGGACTAAATTGCCTAAAGAATTTACATTACTAATTTCTAATATATAATTAATTCGAAACTAAAATATTTTTTCTCAAAAATCTTATAAATCTCAAAGTAATGACTACGAAAAATAAAAAAATTGCTATAATTGGTTTAGGTTATGTTGGATTGCCATTAGCAATTGAGTTTGGAAAAAAATACAGAGTAATTGGTTTTGATATTGATCAAGCCCGAATTAATGAATTACTCTCTGGAAGTGATAGAACAAGAGAGGCTGATATAAAAAGTTTAATTTTTTCTTTGGATTTGGCTAAAAAATCTCAAGATTATGGATTATCTCTTTCTTCAAACCTACGAGACATTTCTTCTTGTAATATTTATATTGTAACTGTTCCTACTCCTATCGATAGATTTAAATCACCCAATTTGAACCCTTTGCTAAATGCATCAAAATTAATAGCAAACGTTTTAAAAAAAGAGGATATAGTTATTTATGAATCTACTGTTTATCCTGGTTGTACGGAGGAGGATTGTGTTCCAATTTTAGAGAAGCATTCCGGTTTAAAGTTTAATGATGATTTTTATTGTGGGTATTCCCCTGAAAGGATTAATCCAGGTGATAAAATAAATACATTAACAAAAATCAAAAAGGTAACTTCTGGCTCTACTCCAGAAATTGCAGAACTTATTGATAAATTATATAATAGCATAATTGAAGCTGGAACATATAAGGCACCTAGTATTAAAGTTGCAGAAGCCTCAAAGGCAATTGAAAATGCACAACGGGATATAAATATCTCATTTGTTAATGAGTTAGCTTTAATTTTTGACAGAATTGGTATAGATACTAATGATGTTTTAGAGGCGGCTGGCACAAAATGGAATTTTTTAAAATATAAACCTGGATTAGTAGGGGGGCATTGTATTGGTGTAGATCCTTATTATCTTGTTCACAAAGCAGAAAGTTTGGGATATCATCCACAAGTTATATTATCTGGCAGAAGGGTCAATGATTATATGGGTAACTTTGTTGCAAGCAAGCTAATCAAAACATTGATTTCAAGAAATTTAAAAGTTTCAGCATCAAGAATTTTAATTTTAGGTATAACATTTAAAGAAAATTGCCCAGATATCCGAAATTCAAAAGTTATAGATATTGTTTCTGAGTTAATACAATTTAACACAATAGTTGATGTCTATGATCCACATGCAGACAAAGTTGAAGTAGAGAATGAGTACGGAATTAAATTAATTGATAAAATTAATTTAAAATATGATGCTATAATTTTAGCAGTATCACATATTGAGTTTAAGAAACTAATCATTACTGATTTAAAAATCAGAAATGATTCTATAATTTTTGATATTAAAGCATTTCTGGACAGGGGTATTGTTGATATAAGATTATAATTTATAAACATGTCAGATTGAGGTCAGCTTTATATGTAGCAAATTTTCATATCTATTTTAAAGAAAAGAAATATATATTTTAAAACAATTGACCTTTTTTATTAAAACATAATATTAATTAAACTTGTAACGATCATTTGAATTAAGTCTTAACTTAAACAAAAAATATTATTTATGATAAATTTTATAAGCAGAACAAATTCTTGTGTTACAGGAAACACTGACCTTGAACACTTATACACATTTAAGGATTTTCCCATTTATATGGGGTGCACAGATAAAGAAATTTCTAATGATTTGTTCGCGGATATGTCTTGGTCTATAGATCCAGCATGTGGATTTATTCAATTAACAAAATTAATTCCTTTAGACATTTTGTATATGGACCAACATATGGATGCAACAGGTGCAACATGGGCAAGATATAACAGTGAATTATCTACTTTTATTGTAAAAAATTTTGATGGGGACATCCTAGAAATAGGTGGCGGAAGCGGTAAATTAGCAAATTTAATTTTGGCAAATACTGGAAATCTAAATAAATACATAGTTGTTGAACCGAATCCAATGTTTGAAGAGACAGAGAAATTAAAAGTTGTAAAAACATTTTTTAATGAAAATCTCAAACTTGAAGAAAAAACAGTAAGAACAGTTGTTCTTTCTCAAGTCTTGGAGCATGTTTACGACCCTCGAAATTTTTTAACTCAAATCTATAATTTCTTGCCAATTGGAGGAAAATTCATTTTTGGATATCCAAATTTAGAATACCTTTTTTCAAATAAATATACAAATGCCATAAATTTTGAACATACCTTTTTAATGACTGAATATTTTGTTGATTATTTACTAGCAGAGTCAGGATTTAAAATCTTGACTAAAAATAATTATGAAAATCATAGTCATTTTTATTGTGTCGAGAAAGTTGACTTTGAAAAAAATTCAATAATTCTTGAAAATAAATATGATTATTATAAAAAAATGTTTAACGATTACATTAATTATCATTTAGAACTAGTCAACGAATTAAATAATAAAATATATGAAACAGATAACCCTGTATTTCTATTTGGAGCTCATATCTTTTCTCAATATTTACTTTCTTTTGGATTAAATGGAAATAAAATAATCAATATTCTTGACAATAGTCCAATAAAGCAGGGTAAAAGGTTATATGGAACGAATATCAAAGTTCTATCTCCAAGTATTTTATCAAATTATAAACAACCAATTGTGATTTTAAAAGCAGGCTTATATAATAAAGAAATTATGGATGATATCTGGCAAAACATAAACAAACAAACATTATTTATTTAACACTTAATATATAAAATATGATTAGTACAAAAATTGAGACGATTCTTTCTGAAATTAAAATTGTTCTTTCGAAAGTGGACGAAAATCAAGTGGAAGAGTTAATTAATGAAATACTTAATGCCAAAAAAATTGTTGTTTGTGGTGCAGGTAGAGTCGGAATGGCTATTCGTGGTTTTGGAATGAGATTAGCTCATTTAGGATTAGACGCATTCACACTGGGAGATTCGACAGTTCCAGGAATTTCAAAAGGCGATTTATTAATTGTCGCTTCAGGATCTGGTGAAACTCAAACAATTTTCGATCTAGTTGAAATTGCTTCAAGAAATCATTGTAGAATTGCAGCAATAACTGGGAATCCTGATTCTAGAATTGGAAAACTTGCAAATAAACTTGTCAAAATAACAGCTCCATCAAAAACCAAAGCTGTTGAAAATTTTATTTCAACACAACCTATGACTACGTTAAATGAACAATGCCTAGGATTATTTTTTGATGCTGTCTCTTTAAAATTAATGGACAAATTGGGAGAAACACATGATACAATGTGGGCTCGTCATTCAAACTTAGAATAAAATAAATATATGAAAAAACAACCCTTAATCGCAGCATCATTAATTTGCTCTAATCCATTAAATTTAGAGCAAGATTTACAAGAACTAATTAAAGGCAAAGCAGATTATATACATTTTGATGTTATGGATGGTCAATTCGTACCTAGATACGGATTGTACCCTGAAATTTTGTCACAGCTAACTAAAATTACATCAATACCAGTAGATGTACATATGATGGTTCAAAATCCAGAAGAATACATAGAAGATTTTAAAAATGCCGGCGCAACTTTCTTTAATTTTCATATTGAGTCTACTGCACATTCGCATAGAATTGTAAAAAAAGTTGAAAAAGCAAATATGAAACCAGGCGTTGCATTAAATCCAGCAACATCAATCTCATCTTTAGATTATATAATCGAAGACATAAAGATGGTTGTCCTTATGGCTATTAATCCAGGTATTGTTGGACATAAATTAATTCCTAATATGATTAACAAGATTGCAGATCTTAGAGAATTTGCGGACAAAAGAGGTAACAGGGAATTATTAATCCAAATTGACGGAGGTGTGACTTTTGAAACTGGAGTTAAAATGATTGATGCTGGCGCAGATATATTGGTATGCGGAACTGGAACTATTTATAGACCACATGAAGATACAATCAGTAATAAATTGAAACAATTCAGAAAAACATTCAAATAATATGAGTTCGTATAAAGTTTTATTAACTACTTCTGGAATTGGATCAAGATTAGGAGAGATTACAAAATACACCAATAAAGCCTTAGTTAGAGTTGGTGATAAGCCATCAATATCTCATATAATTGAAACCTATCCAAATGATGCCAAATTTGTAGTAACACTTGGTTATTTTGGAAATCAAGTAAGAGATTTTTTAGAAATTGCTTATCCAGAAAGAATCTTTGAGTTTGTTTATGTTGATAAATATGAAGGAGAAGGTTCTAGCTTACTATATTCCATGCTTTGTGCAAAAAAATCACTTCAAGAGCCATTTATTTTTCATGCATGTGATACTATAGTTGAAATTAAGTTAATTTCTCCAAGTTTTAATTGGGTTGCTGGGTTTAAAGGTAGAGGTTCATCCAATTATGCATCAATTAGTACTATTGGAGATTCGGTTTCTGAGATGCATGACAAGGGATTTATAAATAGCGATTATTTGCATGTTGGTATTGTTGGAATTAATGATTTTAAAACATTTTGGGAAACAGCCGAAGAAATATTAAAGAAAAATCGAAACGATACAACTCTGGGCGACGTAAACATATTAATGCAAGTAGTTGGTAACAAAAAATTTAAAATTAATGAAATATTTAAATGGTATGATATTGGCAATATTGATAGTTTAGAAATCGCTAGAACAAAATTTAAGGATAATGATTTCCATGTCTTAGATAAACTTGCAGAGTCGATTTTTAAAGTTAATAAGTGTGTGATTAAATTTTTTGCAGACCAAAAAACATTAGAAAACAGGGTTAAAAGATTACCATATTTAAATAATACTGTCCCAGAAATGTTAGCGGTAAAGAATAATTTTTATAAATATGCTTATGTTAATGGGGAATTGTTTTCTATGGCAGCGAATAGGTCAAATTTTATAAAGTTAGTGAAATGGGCGGAAGAAAACTTATGGTTAAAAGCAGAAATAGACTTAAAAATATTTTTTAATAATTGTTATGATTTTTATATAACAAAAACTAAACAAAGAGTTCAAGAATTTCTAATAAAAAAATCAATATCAGACGCTGAGACAATTATAAACGGGGAATGTATTCCAACTATAGAATTGCTTCTATCTAAAATAGATATTAATAATTTATGTAATGGAGTTCCAACAAGTTTTCATGGTGATTTCATACTTGATAATATTATAAAGACTGGACAAAATGATTTTAAGCTAATAGATTGGAGACAAGATTTTGCAAATAACATAGATGTTGGTGATATGTATTATGATTTAGCAAAACTTGCTCATAATTTAGTAGTGAATCATGAAATTATTGACAATAATGATTTTGAAATAAAGATTAAATCAGATGGATCAGTAAGTTTAAATATTCATAGACTTCAAACTTTAGTTGATTGCGAAAACATCTTTTTTAATTACTTAAAATCAACCGGATATGATATTCAAAAAGTGAAATTATTAAGAGCAATTATATGGCTCAATATGTCGCCACTTCATCACCATCCATTTGATAATTTCCTTTTTTATTTTGGAAAATATGAACTATTTAGATTAATAAATAAATATGAATAAATTTAAAAATTTTATTTTAGATGTTGATGGAGTATTTACTGACGGTAAATTTTATTACACAGAGAGTGGTAAGATTATGAAACGTTTTGGTGATGCTGATAATGATGCTCTTTCTCTATTAGAAGATAAAATGCATATAGAAATGATCACTGGAGATAAACGCGGTTACCAAATTTCAAAAAAAAGAATACAGGACGACATGGGATATACAATAAATCTAGTAAGTACATTCCAAAGGCTTGATTGGATTTCGGAGAGATTTAATTTAGATGAAACAATATATATGGGTGATGGCATTTATGATCCTATCGTATTTAATTCTGTTGGTTTTAGTATTGCTCCAGCTAATGCATTTTATAACACAAAAAAATATGCTGATTTTGTGACTAAATCAATCGGTGGAGAAGGCGCTGTTGCCGAAGCTGTTATATACATATTGGAAAATTTTTTAAATATTGAGTTTGACATATTAAGTTTAAATTTTGAAAAAGGCTCTGGCATTTGGAAAAAACATTAATAATTTTGCTTTTTCAAGTGTCACAAATTTAGATTTTGCTTAAAGTATAATTTTAGTTTTAAAAAATAATACTATTAGGGATTCATGTTTTAGTTAAATAAAGACTTATAAATCAAGTTTGTCTATCAAAAAATATTTAAATGAGGTTAGAAATTTGAAATTAATATTTTTGCCAAATCGAAATATAAAAGTATTAAAATTTTTAATCTCAAGCAAAATTGTGGAATTTAAGAACTTAACTATCATTTAAAAACTAGTTTTTATCACCCTGAACTAGTAGCTTTAATGAAAGTTATTTCAACATTACCGTCCTTAAACTAAATAGGTTTTACTTTTTGTGATTGAAATCTTTTCGCGAGAGTTTTACAACAAAGTGAAATATTTTTCAATACAAATTCGAATTTAAAATATAAATTATGAGGAAAAATAAAATAAAAATTTTAGTAACAGGATCAGCTGGATTTATTGGTTTTCACATGGTTTCAAAATTAATAAAAAATGATTTCTTGGTTTTTGGTATAGATAATTTAAATGATTATTACGATGTTAATCTTAAAAAGTCGAGGTTAAATGAATGTGGAATAGACTATTCTTGTGTTAATAATGATATACCAATAAAAAGCTTTAAATATCCTAACTATACATTCCAAAAATCTGATATAACAAATTATGAACTCATTTATAATTTATTTCAAAAAGAAAATTTTGATTATGTTATTCATTTAGCAGCTCAACCGGGTGTTAGGTATAGTATGATTAATCCAAGAGCATACACTTGTTCTAATATTGATGGTTTCTTAAGTATTTTAGAGGCTTGTAAAAATAGTAGTGTTAAACATCTGTTATATGCTAGTACAAGTAGTGTGTATGGTTTAAATAGTAATCTGCCATACGATGAAAATGTATCAACAGACCATCCTATTTCTTTATATGCTGCTACAAAAAAAGCAAATGAAGTTATGGCACATTCTTATAGTCACTTGTACGGTTTACCGACTACAGGAATGAGGTTTTTTACAGTATATGGCCCTTGGAGTAGACCCGATATGGCCATGTTTTTGTTTGCAGAAGCAATTACGAATGATAAACCCATTCAAGTATTTAATGAAGGAAAGATGATTCGAGATTTTACTTATATCGACGATATTATTGAGTCTATATATCGACTAACTTTTATAATACCTAAGTTTGATAGTAACTGGGATTCTTTAAATCCAAAACAAGACTCTAGTTTGGCTCCTTATTGCATTTATAATATTGGAAATAATAATTCAGTAGAGCTTTTAAATTACATTCAAGCTCTAGAAGTTTCAATTGGGAAAAAAGCAATCAAAAATTTTATAGATATTCAACCAGGCGATGTTCTTGCCACATATGCAGATACAACAAAATTAGTTAATGCAGTTAATTTCAAGCCAAATACTGCCATTGAGGTAGGTGTACATTTCTTTGTTGATTGGTATAAAAAATTTTATAATAAATAATAGATTATAGAAGTAAATAGCATTTATTCTGTAGTTAAAATAGTTTTACAAAGATGAAAATAGTATTCAAAATATTTAAATTTTTAGGAAAGGAATGGAGAAAGAAAATAGTCTTTTTATTACTATTATCATTTACAGCATCTATATTTGAAATATTAAGTATTGCCTCAGTTATCCCCTTTTTTGGTATACTTGCTGACAAAGATAAATTATCTAATCAAATTTATATTGTTAATTTAGCAAAAGTATTTAATCTTCAAACGACCGATGATTTTATTATTTTTTTCGCGATACTTTTTTCTACAGTTATCATAATAGCCGCATTAGTTAGATTATTTCATCTTTCTTATCAGACCAGAATTAGTGTAGAAATTGGAGCAGAATTAAGTAGTCGATTGTATAAAAATATGCTAGAAGATGATTTTTTAAATCAAATTTCAAGGAATAGTAGTGTAGTTTTAAGTGGAGCAGAGAAAGCAAGAATGCTTGTTAGTCATTTAATTACACCTGTTTTAACTATTTTGACTTCTTCTATTCTAATTTTAGGAATTGTTTGCACTTCAATAATTATTAACCCTAAATTAGTATTGTCAATTTTTTCATCAATTGCTTTTATTTTAATTACAATAAGTTATTTTACAAAAAAGATTACTAAAATAAAAAGTAACGAATATGCTACTAAGCAAGTACTTTTAACTAAATATATTCAAGAAGGATTAGGTTCATACAGAGATTTGAAAATTTATTCAACTGAGAAATATCATTTCGAAAAATATAAAAGTTCAGTTAATTCAATGCAGAGAGCTCTCGCATCAATACTTACATTAGCCGGCTCTCCAAGATTTATAGTTGAGGGATTTGGAACAATATTACTTGTAATTATTAGTTTACTTTCATTTCTTCAATTAAATAACCAAAATAACCAAGACGACATAAGTAACAATTTCTTTTTACCAACATTAGGAGCTATTGTATACGCAATTCAAAAGCTATTACCATTGGCACAAAATTTATATAGTTCAATAATTACAATTCGCGGAGGTGAAAAAAGTGTCGAAGATGTAATAACATTATTAGATAATGAAACTGTTAAAGAAGAAATTTATATAAATTCATATGAATTATCTGGAGATATATGTCTTCAGGATGTAAGTTTCAGATATTCAAAAACTGGTAATTCTATTTTGAAGAATATAAATCTTCTTATTAAGAAAGGTAGTATTGTTGGAATAGTTGGTAAGTCAGGGCATGGAAAAAGCACCTTAATTGATATTATTATGGGTTTATTAAACCCAGAGCACGGCAAAGTTCTTGTTGGAAATACAGAAATAACAAAAAAAAATTCTTATTTATGGCATAAAAAAATTGCCTACGTGCCTCAAACAATTTATCTATCAGATACAACTGTTGCCGAAAATATTGCAATAGGTGAAGAAAAAGAAAAAATCGATTTTATTCGATTAGTCGATTCTTGTAAGCGAGCTGGAATTCTTGATTTTGTTCAAAGTTTAGAAAATGGGTTTGAATTTATAGTTGGGGAAAGAGGGGAGGGGTTCTCCGGTGGTCAAAGGCAAAGAATTGCTTTAGCTAGAGCATTTTATAAAAATGCTGAATACATTTTTCTTGATGAAGCAACAAACTCTTTAGACAAGGAAACTGAGTCAAACATTTTAAAATTACTTTTTGAAAGTGATATAAAAGAAACAATAATTATAATTACCCATGGAACTGAATCAAATAAGTATTTCAGTCAAATCGTAAAAATAGTAAATGGTGAAATTTTAACATAGAAGCAATTTTTAATTAAAAATAATAATGAAAAATAAAATTTTAAACATTTTCAGAGGTGAAAATGAATCTTTTTATACCGGTATATTTTTTAATTCTCTTCCGACACATATTAAAAAATATATATATAAAAATAGATTTCTAAATAATTTAGATAAAGATATTTTAATACATATTTTAAGTTTAAATAAATTAAAGAATGTATTAGTTTTTGATTGCGGAGGAAATGTAGGTTTATGGACTGACATTTTCAATACTTTTGGGTATAGTGTAAAAGTTTTTGAGCCAAGTAAAGATTGTTATTTATATATAAATAAACGATTTAAAGGTAAATCTAATGTGGAGGTATTTCCTATTGCATTGTCAAATTATACAGGTACTCAGCAATTCTATAATGGGAATTCAAATTTTTCTGAAAGCGGTTCATTAAATATTTTAAAAAATAATATTTCTAATATTAATTTTTCTACTGTTAATGTTGACAAATTATCTAGTTATATAAGAAACTTTAATCCAAATTTTGTAAAAATAGATGTAGAAGGTAGTGAGATAGAAATTCTTGAAGATTTATTATTAAATCTTACAAATGAGGAAATACTAGGTTCATTTTTCGCTATAGAAACACATGAAAAAAAAATACAAGGTCTAGATATGAAATTACAAACTTTAAAGAAGGAGATAAATGAAAGAGGATTGACTCAGTCGTTCAATTTCAACTGGCGATAAACTTATGAAAAAAATTTGTATAAGATGGTCAAGGGAAATTAGAGGGGGGTCAAATTTCCCTCTAAGCTTGATCGTTAATTCTAACTTAAAAGATAATTTTGTCTTCTGTGAAAAATTTAAAAAAACGTACATAAAAAAATATAAATATTTCATTTATGTTGATATGTTTACTGAAAATCCATCTAAAAATAATTCTATTGTAAATGAAATACTATTATTGAATAAAAACAATCTAAATGTATTTTATTTAGAATCAAACGATTCTCCAGAAGTTAAATATCCGCAGTTTGTTAAATTATTCAAGCTTTGGTTTAAAAAACAGTTGTATAATGATTTAAATAATTATTTAAAATCATTTGATGGAGGTACTTTATATTCAGATTTTTATTTTAAAAAATATAATTTAAAGGAAGAAAATCATTATAGATCAAGTCCTATGGATCGTAAAGATTTAAGTAAATTAGATTTATTTTGGAATATTTTAATTGGACCATACCCTATAAAAAGGTTTAAACAATCATTATTGAGGAGAGGGATTGCTATTTTTGGAGCCAGTTATTTTAAATATTTTTGTCCAAATATATTTGAAATGAAAGAAACAATCTTTCCCAAAAGTTTATTTTGCCATGGAAGATTCAGCAACCATAAAATTTATTCTGAAAGTATTGGATATCAAAGGTTTCTTTTAAACAATGAAATTCAAGAATTAGAATCGGTTCAAACTGGGTATATAAGGCAAAAAGATTATAATAGAGAGCTAACACAGTGCCAAATTGTACTAAGCCCTTTTGGATGGGGTGAAATTTGCCACAGAGATGCTGAGGCAATACATAATAAAGCTCTTTTATTAAAGCCAAATATGGATCACATAAAAACTATTCCAAATATTTATATAAAAGATAAAATGTATATTAGTCTAAAGTGGGATTTATCAAATTTACAACAAGTTCTAAATTTTTTAAAAAAAAATCCAAAACATATAGAAAATATAACTAGTGAGGCATATAATTTTTTAAAAATTGAAACCAATTCTTTTGACAAGTTTGTTTTATCTTTTTACAATAAGATAGTATCATATGAAGTTAAATAGTTTAAATTCAAAAGAAGTTTTATTTATGCGAAAGCCACAACCATATGGTGGCCCTGGTTCATTTCAAAGACAATTAGAAGCTCAATTTCTGGCAGAAGGATACAATATTCTTCATTATAGAAAATTTAAATTTCGAAAAATTGAAAATATTATTGTCTTTAGTTCATCAAAGTACATTCATTTTCTTGTATATCAATATTTGTGCGGTTCGAATATTATTTTGAGACTAGATGGTTTGAATAAAAAACATAAATTTAAAAAAGTAAATATTTTTTATTTTATTTATTCTGAATTAGATAATTTTTTAACTTATGTTATTGCTCAATATATAGCATCTGTAATTATTTTTCAAAGCGAATATATTTTTAATGAATGGAAAATGAAAGGCTTTAATGTACAAAATAAAAAAATAAAAGTCATATTAAATGGCGTAGATACGAATCAATTTTATCCAATGAACAAAAAAAGGTATGATGATAAAATTTGTGTAGTTGAAGGTTCAATTGATGATTTAGTTGCTGTTAATATTTTAAACAATCTTAAAATTGAATGTCATGTTTATGGCAAAATTGACAAATTTTATAGAGATAAGGTGTCTAATGATTTTGTTAAATTTTTTGGAGTGTTCCCTAGAGATAAAATGGCATATATTCTGAATGATTATAAAGTTTTCTTATTGCTTGAAGTAAATCCGCCTTGTCCTAATTCACTAATTGAGGCAATGTCTTGTGGTTTAATTCCTGTTTCATTTAAATCTGGATCTGTGAGTGAAATAATTACTTGTACTGACACTTTTTTAATTGAATATGATGGTAACCCTGAAAAGTATGATATTCCAAATATGGAAAATCTAAATACCACCATTCTAAAAGCAATAAAAAGTTTTGAATATTCATCTAATGATTTTAGAAATTTAGTATTAGAAAAGATGAACATAAATAATATTTCAATGCAATATCTGAGTTATTTAAATGATATTTTTTGTTAAAATTCACTTTCAGTATTTTTCATTAGAACTATTAATTACGAACATTTTGAACATATGTAAATGAATAACAAAATTGTATTTATAGATTTTGAAAAATCAATAATTTTCAATGGTAAGTTAAAAGCATTCATTAAGGTTTTAAGTTTATCATTTTCAATGATAAAAATATCTCGAAATCAGCTCGATTCAATTTTTTTTGATGATTCTAATTCAAAATACATTTTTTTTATTGAACCACGTCAAAAATTAGGAAGTGAATTTTTTAAAAAAATAGATTTAGATAAATTTAATGTATTATTTAGTTGTAATCATTTTATGGTTACAGATTCAGCAACAAAACTTTTTATAAAGAATAATTATCATAAATTAATTTTTCATATTGAGAATATAGCGAGTTTACCAAGTATTAAATATTTTTTTGAAATTCCAGATAATGATTCAATAAAGATTTTACTAGTTCCACCTGTATTAGATACTACTGAGTCAATTAACAATCTTAAAAATATATTATTGACTAGAAAAATTAATAATAATATTATGTTAGCTGGTGCAATATATATTCATCAATGGTATAATCACAAAAGTCAAGGATTCTGGTGGCAAGATAAATTTAATGTAAATGATTATTTTCCTAATAGAAAATTTATCTATGATTATAGTATTAAATTTAAAATTTTCAATAATTTTTCAAGAATTATTTTTCGAAATGATAATTATTTTTGGTATTTAAATAAATTATCATCTATTATTAAATATGATTTTTGGTCCAAATATAAAGTTAAATACTACAATCTGAATTTGTATGACGGGTTTAATAATTCAAGTTTTTTCTGGGGAGTTAATGATATTTTCGGAGTTTTGCCACAAATTTGTTTTCAAGCTATGAGAACAGGCTGTATTATTGTTGGCACGAATAGTAAAACGTTTAAATCATTAGGGTTCGTTGATGGATTAAATTACATTTGTTTAGGATCTGATTTTTCTATTGATAATATTGAAAAATTAATCAAAAAAATTAATCAATTAAATGAATATGAAATTCGTAATCTATCTATAAATAGTACTAAGCTTGTAGAAAAAATCGAGTTAGATTCTAGAAATAGAATAAATGATTTTTTTAATAATTCTTTATATAATTTTAAAATTGATTGATTAATTATATGTCAAAAAATTTTAAAATCACCTTATTTTTTATAGGCTCTCTGCTTCCCTTAATTGATAATAACTTATTTATTGAAAAAACATATATTTATTTAATCATTAATTTGATTCTATATTTATCATGTGTTTTAAAAAAATATAATACTTTAATTCTTCTTTCTCCTTTGAATTTTATTTATCTCTACTGCCAAATATCTTTAATAATTGGCGATTATGCTTTCTTTAATGATTTGGTTAAGCATGCTAATTTAACAAATGATTTATTAAATAATAATCATGTTAATCGTAGACTAGTTTTAGCATTGTATCAATTACTTCTTTTTTTCTTAACTTTTTACTTTTTATTGAATTTAAATGTTTATGATAAAATAGTTCAATTAAAATTGAATAATCAATTTAATTTTAATTTAAATCCAAAAGTAAATTTTAAAAATAAAACTTTAATTCCTTTTTTTTGTATACCATTTCTTTTTTTAAGTTATTATTTAAACACACCGTTTTATTCAGGATATATTTCACATTATTTTGTTTTATATTTTGTTTTAAGTATAATTGTAATTTTTAGAAAAAAACCATATTTTGTAATTTCTGTATTTATTGGAATTTTAATTATGATTTTTACTTTTTATGGTGATCGTAGAGAAATAATTTATTTTTTATATGTCTCAATGATTTTATATGTTCTTTTTTTCCACGAGTATAAATTGAATATTTTTAAATCCACGATTTTATTTTTCATCACTATATTACTTATATTGACTACTACTATTCTTCGAGTACTTTATGATCCTGAAAGTGGTAATATGAAAAATTTAAATGAATTTTCTGAATTGTTTATTAATTATTTTAATATTGAATTATTTACATATTTCATTGTTGTAAATTTTGATATTGCAAATTTTTACATCCACGGACTAAATTCTATTAATTCGGTGTTAAATGATTTTTCATTAGTATCTTATGGATCAACACTTTTAAAAGGTTTACTAATATTCTTACCAAGATCATATTTTCCTTTTAAACCCGAATCTATGTTGACATTATACACAAGTTATGTAGATCCAATAAACAGAGATCTTGGAAATTCTTATCCTATTAATTTTATTGCTGAATTATTCTGGAATTTCCATATCTTTTCTTTATTAGTTATTTTTTTTCTTGGCTATTTATTTCACAAGATAACAATTAAATTTTTGTTCAATTTTAAACCTCAAATTAACAAAAGCTTAATATTTAAATTATCATTTATCGGACCATTTTTGAGTTACATAAGAGGAGCGGGTATAGAATATATAATTTATAGTGCATTTATATTTTTCATTATTTATTTTTTCCATACTTTGCAAGATAAAGTAATAAAAAAATTCCTATTAACTTAACCCAATTTTTAAAAACTTTTCATTTTATCAAATAATAAACAAACCTTTCATTATGTTAGACAACAGCCAGCAAATATGTCCAATCTGTAAATCCAAAAATGTTAAAAAATTCAATAGTTATAAACATTTTTGTTACTCCTGTGGTGATTGCAATAGTATTTATCATGAAAAGAAGAATGGTCTTTATTTTTTAGAATATATTTTTCCTTCTAAATTAGCTTCTATGATTTTACCACAAAAAGCTTTTTTACGATTATATCATGCTCCAAAAGATTATAAACCTTCATCTTTTTATGATATTTATAGTGCCGAATGTCAATCTCCTAATTCTATAAGACAATCTGAAGTAAATGAATTAATTGACAATTTAGCTTTAGTTGATGAAACATTTCATGGTAAAAAGATATTAGATATTAGCGGGGGGCCAGGTTTGGTAGTAAAAGAATTAGGAAAAATCGCTAAAAGAGCCGTAGTAACTGAATATAACGATTCTGCTACAGATGCCATGTCTAAAGTACTTGGAATTGAAGCAGTCAAGTATAGTTACTTGACTGATAAATTGGACAAAATCTTTGATGAAAAGTTTGACATTGTTCTGATTAGATCGTCGATTATTTTTTGTGATGATTTAGAAAAACTAATAGAATCAGTAAATACTATTTTAGAAGATGGTGGCATTGTTTTTGTGGAGACAATTATACCTACATTAGGTGAAGTATTTTGGTGGCAACAGATGGAATTCAAATTTCCAAGAATTTATTCTCAGGAGTATATTGAAAAACTATTTTATAAATATGGTTTTTCACTTAAAATTGCACACAGAGAATATGGAAGTTATACAAGTAATAAATGGCGAAGAAAAACTACAATCGGACGAAAAATCTTTACTTGGTTTGTTGATTTTCCAATGATGTTTGTTTATTATTTATTTTCACCTAAGAGCTCGATTGCAATAGATCAAAAAACTCATCATAAAATGTTGACACAAATTTGGCAAAAAAAACAATTCATAATCGGTGATCCAAGCCCAATTATAAAAGATAATTACATAACAAATGATATTCAATCCACCCATTTTACTCAGGTATATAACGGTTGGCTTAAGAAGCTAAAACAAAGATAAATTTAATGTGAAAAATTTAGTTATTCTACAAGGAATTCTTCCGTTTTATCGCAAACCTTTTTTTAATGAGTTATGTAAGTTATATAAGATAACAATTGTTCATTCAGGTTTTAAACAAAAAGATGATACAGATTTATTTACTGAAATAATTTTGCCAGTCATTACTATAAGAAATTTAAAATGGCAAAAAGGTTTATTTCATTATTTGAACACTATTAAGCCAGATATAATTATAGCTGGAGATGATTTAAGATATATAAATTGGATCTTTGTAAGATATCTGTCACCAAGAAATATAATTTGGTCTTGGTGGGGTGTTGATGAAAACAAAAATAAATTTTTATCAATTCTAAAAATAAAATACTTATTTCCTCGTTCAGATAATTTTTTGTTTTATGATCAAGAAACTTTGAATAAGGTTCAAAATTATGGAATTAAAAAACAAAGATTATTTTTAGCTAATAATACAATTTATGTCGATCAAAAAGAATTTATTAAAAATTTTGATAATCGATTTTCATTTTTAAATGTTGGAACCTTAGATGTACGAAAACAAAATGATATTCTAATTCGATGTTTTTCAAAATTAGTATATTTTAAAGGAAAACATTTAAAATTGTTTTTAATCGGAAACGGAACACAAGAAGACTACTTAATATCGTTAATTAGTAAATACTCTATGGCAGATAACATTTTTTTAGTTGGTAAAATAGAGGCTCAAGATATTTTAAAAAATTACTATGATTTTTCACTTGCCTCTGTTTCATTTGGACAAGCTGGTTTGGCAATTTTACAAAGCATGGCATATGGGGTTCCCTTTTTGACCAAAAAAAATGCAATTACAGGAGGCGAAATTTCAAATATCAAAAATGGTATAAATGGAATTTTATGTGAAGATTCAGAAAATTCACTATTTGAAAGTTTAGTTTGGTGTGTTGATAATCCACAAAAATGTCAAGAGATGGGTTTTAATTCCTATAATTATTATAAATCAAATGCTACTATTTATGGTATGGTAGAAGCATTCAAAAATGCTATTCAAAAATGATTATAGTCGGTGTTGATGCAACACGAAGTCGTTCAGGTGGGGCAAAAGCACATTTGATAGGAATATTAAGCGAAATTGATCCGCTTAATTATAGAATAAAGTTAATACACATTTGGGGGTATAAAGAATTGCTTGAAATTCTTCCAGAAAGACCTTGGTTAATTAAGCATTTACCTAATGAAATATCTACTGGATCAATTATAAGACAGATATGGTGGCAGTTTTGGATTTTACCAAAAGAACTAAAAAAGTTTAAGTGTAGTGTGGTTTTTAATACAGATGCTGGGTCAGTATGCTATTTTAAACCAGGTGTAACACTCAGTCAGGATATGCTCTCTTTTGAACCAGGTGAAATGAAGCGTTTCGGTTTTTCAATTGCTCGTTTAAGATTATTGTTATTATTAGCTATTCAAATCAAATCTCTATCTAAAGCCAGTTTGCCGATTTTTTTAACCAATTATGCTTCTGAGGTGATTCAACGAAAAACCGGTTTCTTGCATAAAAAAGTTATAATTCCTCATGGGATTGGCAAAGAATTTCATGAACTTGGAAATACTAAAAATAATATAATTATTGCAAAAGATCTTTACAAAGTTGTTTATGTTTCAAATGTAGCTTTTTATAAGCATCAATGGCATGTAGTAAGTGCAATTAATTTACTTCGTAAAAAAGGTTATAATTTATCTATTACTTTTGTTGGTGGAGGCAAAGGAAAAGCTCAACGAAAATTTGAAAATGAAGTCTCAAAAGTTAATAAGCAGGCGGATTGGATTTTACAAAAAGGTTTTATGTCTCATGAAGAACTTATTAAAATATTGTGTGAATCAGATATTTTTCTTTTTGCATCAAGTTGTGAGAATATGCCTGTAACTTTATTAGAAGGTATGGCTGCTGGATTACCAATTATTTGTTCAAATAGAGGTCCAATGCCTGAGATTTTACAAGACGGTGGATTATATTTCAATCCTGAGAGTGTTGAAAGCATTTCATATGCACTCAAAAATATAATAGATGATTTGGAATTACGTAAAAAACTCGCAAGTCGATCAAAGGTGCTTTCAAAGCAATATACTTGGGAAAAATGTGCTGATACCACATGGAATATAATATCACAGGTTGGAACTGGAGAAAAAAACATGTAATTACTTAATTAATTTAAAAAATGAATATTTTAAATCAAATTTGCACAAACTGTGTGATGGATACTACAGACACCAAGATTCAATTTGATGAGAATGGAATTTGTGATCACTGTAGAGCTTTTGAGATAGAAATTAAGCCACACTGGCATACTAATGATAGGGGAGCGAAAGCTTTAAAAAGTATTATAGAAAAAATTAAAAAAGAAGGCAAAGGAAAAGATTTTGATTGTATGATGGGGATGAGCGGAGGTATAGATAGCTCATTTTTGTTGTATAAAATGGTTTCTGAATTCGGGTTACGACCACTGGTATTTCATGTTGATGCCGGTTGGAACTCGCAAATCGCAGTTAATAATATCGAAAGACTCGTTGACGGATTAGGACTTGACTTATTTACTGAGGTAATCAACTGGGAGGAAATGAAAGATCTTCAACTGGCATTTTTCAAATCTGGCGTGCCGCATATTGATGTTCCTCAAGATCATGCATTCTTCGCTACGATGTACAAGTTTGCATCGAAATATAAAATTAAAACTATTTTAACTGGTGGGAATTATTCAACAGAGTGCGTAAGAAACCCATTAGAGTGGATGTATTACCAATCAGATTCAATCCAATTAAAGGATATTTACAGAAAGTTTGGTTCAGGTAAGTTGAAAGATTATAAAATCACCAACATATTATGGCACAAAATCTGGTTACCTTATTTCAAGGGAATTAAGTTATACCGTCCATTAGATTTAATTCCTTACAATAAGGAACACGCTATGCAAGAATTGGTGGATAAATTTGGATATCAAAAATATCCTCAAAAACATTTTGAATCACGATTTACGAAGTTTTATGAAGGTTTTTGGTTACCTGAAAGATTTGGTTTTGATACTAGAAAAGTTCAATTTTCGAGTTTGATATTAACCAATCAAATGACTCGAGATGAAGCTCTGTTGAAACTAAATGAAAAAGTATATTCAAAAGAACAAATTGATGAAGATTTCGAGTATATATCAAATAAACTTGGTATATCTGTTGATGAGTTATGGTCATATTTTAATGCTCCTAAAAAAACTTACAAGGATTATAAATCCCAAGAAAACTTATATTTTTTGGGAGCCAAAGCCATGAGATTTTTCAAATTAGAAAAAGGAGGAAAAAGATGATAGGAATCATAAATTATGGATCAGGTAACATACAAGCAGTAGCCAATATTTATAAAAGAGTTGGTATATCACATAAAATAGTGAACACCAAAAATGATTTTGACCAAGTAGAAAAGTTGATACTTCCTGGTGTTGGAGCTTTTGATGCAACAATGAAGGTTTTAAATAATTCAGGATTACGTGACGCTCTAGATTATCATGTGTTGGAAAAACAAAAACCAGTTCTTGGGATTTGTGTTGGAATGCAAATTATGAGTAATGGAAGTGAGGAAGGACACGAAGCTGGTTTAGGATGGATAAAAGGAAAGGTAAAAAAGTTTGATATTTCTAAGATACTGCAAAAGCCATTTCTTCCACATATGGGATGGAATACAATAAGTCATATTTCAAATTCAGCATTGTTTCAAAATATTGATAATGTTTTAGGTTTTTATTTTGTTCATAGTTTTTACTATGAAACAGAAAAACAAGAATCTAGATTGGCTCAGACGCATTATGGTGAATTATTTACTTCAGCTGTCAACGATCGTCAAATTTATGGCGTTCAATTTCACCCTGAAAAGAGCCATATAAATGGTATTACGTTACTTACAAATTTTGCAGATATACAATGTTAAGAGCAAGAATTATTCCTTGTCTATTGGTACACAAAAAGGGTTTGGTAAAGACCAAAAAATTTTCAGAGCCAAAATATGTCGGAGACCCTATCAATGCAGTGAAAATATTTAATGAAAAAGAAGTTGATGAATTAATGGTTTTAGATATTGATGCTAGCTCTGAATCACGTCAACCAGATTTTGAAATGATAAAAAATTTGGCAAATGAATGCAGAATGCCTTTTTGTTATGGTGGTGGTGTAACTACAGTTGATCAAGCTAAAAAAATCATCTCCCTCGGTGCTGAAAAAGTAGCGTTGAGTCATAGTGCTATTTCAAACACTAATCTATTACGTTACATTGCTAAAGAGGTTGGAAATCAAAGCGTAGTAGTTATTTTAGATGTAAAAAAAAGCGGTATACTAAAAGGAGGCGGTTATGATTTATTTACTAAAAATGGAAAACAGAGGGCTGATGTAAAAATTTTAGATTTTATATCCGAGTTAAATAGTATAGGAATTGGAGAAATAGTAATAAACTCGATTGATAACGATGGAATGATGACTGGTTATGATTTTAAACTAATTGATTTGATTCGAAATCATACTGATTTGCCTATTACAGTTCTAGGTGGTGCAGGTAGTCTTGTTCATATTAAAGAGGTAATATCGAGGTATAAAATAATAGGAGTTGCAGCTGGAAGTTTATTTGTGTTCAAAGGAAAGTACAATGCTGTGTTAATTAACTATCCAAATCGCGAAGAAAAGTTTGCATTATTTTAATTATGAAACAAATCATACAAGATCTCAAAAACGGTAATACAATCCTTGAGGAAGTACCCGCACCGGACGTAAAAGTTGGTCATTTGTTAATTGAAACCACTAGGTCTTTAGTATCTTTAGGTACTGAACGAATGTTGGTAGAATTTGGAAAATCCAATTTTATTCAAAAGGCACAGCAACAACCGGATAAAGTAAAAGAAGTTTTAAATAAAATTAAAACAGATGGCCTAAGACCTACAATAAATGCTGTGTTAAATAAATTAGGCCAGCCGATTTCTTTAGGTTATTGCAATGTAGGAAGGGTAATAGCAATTGGGAAAGGAGTTGAAGGCTTTTCAATTGGTGATCGTGTGGCATCAAATGGTCCGCATGCTGAATATGTTTGTGTCCCAAAGAACTTAGTTGTTCAAATTCCAGAGGGTGTTTCTGATGAGGAAGCCTCATTTACAGTAATTGGAGCAATTGGTCTTCAAGGAATCCGTCTAGCCAACCCAACTCTAGGCGAAACAGTTGTAGTAGTTGGTTTAGGTTTGATTGGATTAGTAACTGCACAATTATTAAAAGCTAATGGCTGTAAGGTAATTGGTTTTGATTATGATGAAGTTAAAATTGAATTAGCCCGTAAATTAGGAATAGATGCTGTAAATCCTGCAACGGGTGTTGACCAAGTTAGTTATGTCCAGAGCTTAACAGGAAATATCGGTGCGGATGCTGTAATTATCACTGCCTCAAATAAAAGCAATGAGATTATTTCTCAATCGGCTAAAATGTCTCGAAAAAGAGGTAGAATTATTTTAGTAGGTGTAATAGGGTTAGATATTTCTCGAGCTGATTTTTATGAAAAAGAATTAACTTTTCAGGTTTCTTGCTCTTATGGTCCGGGACGATATGATGAACAATATGAGCAAAAGGGGCAAGATTATCCACTTCCCTTTGTTCGTTGGACTGAAAAGCGCAATTTTGAAACCATTTTAAATGCTATTGCTTCTAATTCAATAGATGTCAAAAGTTTAATTACAGAAAGGATTTCACTAGACAATTATAATGTTATTTATTCCGATATGAATAATAGAAAATCAATTGCATCCATTTTAGAATATCCTGATAAAGAGCTAATTCAACCAAATAGGTCAATTAGATTAAATACAATTGATTTTCAGCGTGGACATGGTGTTGTTGGCATAATTGGTGCGGGTAATTTTACTTCAGCCATGATTTTGCCTTGCTTAAAAAAGACTCAAGCAAAGCTAAAGTATATTGCGAGTTCAGGTGGGTTAACTGGAACTGTACTAGCGAAAAAATATAATATTGCCAATTCTACAACGGATAACAAATCAATCTTGAATGATGAAAATGTTGACTTAGTAATGGTGACAACTCGACACAATTCTCACGCATCTATAGTTGTTCAAGCATTAGATCATGGGAAGCATGTTTTTGTTGAAAAACCATTAGCCCTTAATCTGATAGAGCTTGATCAAATTATTGAGGCAACAGAAAAATCTAAGAAAACTGTAACAGTAGGTTTCAATAGACGTTTTGCGCCTTTAGCAATTAAGATGAAAGCGCTCCTTGGAAATAGCGGATCACCTATGAATATTGTCGCTACCATGAATGCAGGATTTATACCTGGTAATGTTTGGGTTCATGATATGGAAGTTGGCGGAGGTAGAATCATTGGAGAAGCTTGCCATTTTATAGATTTGATTTCCTTTTTAACTAATTCACATGTTGTTTCTGTATGTATTAATGCTCTGGGTCACCATCCAATGGATAATTCAGACAATGCATCAATATTATTGAAATATGAAAATGGAACGAATGCAGTAATTAACTATTTTGCCAATGGTTCAAAGGCTTATTCAAAGGAAAGGGTAGAGGTATATCATCAGGAAAGAACTTTAGTGATGGATAATTGGCGTAAGTTAACGGGTTATGGCTTTAAAAACTTTAGTTCAGCTTCTTCTGGACAAGACAAAGGGCACCAAAGTCAATTTAATCTTTTAATAGAATCCATAACAAAAGGTGGTAATCAAATCATTCCATTTGACCAAATCATCAATACGACCAAGGCCAGCTTTGCTGCAATAGAAAGTTTAAGAAATGGCACTTGGATTAATATTTAATAAAGTTTTAAAATCAATATTTTGAAAATAGATTTAATAGCTGGAGCACGTCCTAATTTCATGAAAATTGCTCCAATCATTGATGCTATATTGGTGGAGCAATCAAAGGGAACAGATATCCAGTTTAGGCTCATTCATACTGGACAGCACTATGATAAGAACATGAGTGATAGTTTTTTTGTTCAGTTGGGTATTCCGCACCCGAATGTGAATCTGGGTGCAGGTGGAGGGACGCAAGCTGAGCAAACTGCTGCAATAATGATTGGTTATGAAAAGTTGTTATTGTCAGAAAAATCTGATCTTTGCTTAGTGGTAGGAGATGTGACATCAACTATGGCATGTGCTATAGTCGCTCAAAAGTTACATATTCCAGTAGCACATGTTGAAGCAGGTATACGTTCCGGAGATTGGTCTATGCCAGAAGAGATTAATCGATTGGTAACTGACTCAATAACAAATTATTTCTTCACAACTACTCCAGAAGCCACACAAACGATTTTGAATTCAGGTGTTTCTGAGGACCGTGTTTTTTGGGTAGGTAACACAATGATTGATACCTTAATTAAACAAAGACCTAGATTTAGAAAACCAAATTTCTGGGATGATTTAGACTTGAAGAAAGGTCAATATATCGTGATGACACTTCATAGGCCAGCAAATGTTGATAATGAAGAAAATTTAAGAGAGCTGTTGAATGAGATCATTTATAATTCAAGTGGATTACCCTTGATTTTTCCTGTACACCCACGAACAGCCAAAATTCTGGAAACGTTGAATATTGGGCATCAACAATTACACACAATCGAACCTCTTGGTTACTTAGAGTTTAATTATCTTGTTGAGAATGCGTTAGCCGTAATAACAGATTCAGGTGGAATTACTGAAGAAACTACTGTCATGGGCGTACCTTGTATGACCCTCAGAGATAACACAGAACGTCCTGAGACTGTTGACGTGGGCACCAATGAACTAATTGGCACAAACCCAAATGCAATTAAACCTGCATTTGAAAAGTTGTTTGCAGGAGAGTGGAAGAAGGGTAATATTCCTGAAAAATGGGATGGAGAAACGGCCGATCGGATTGTTCAAATTATTGTCAAGCTAATTAGGAATGTTTTTTAATAGATACTTTAGTACAATTATTAGTTTAAAGCCCATTCAGATAGTTTACCAGATTTACTATAAGTTTGTTCCTGGGAGGAGTAATCTAAGAAAGTATAATAAATATCTTGGGAAGAGACTTGAAAAGTTGTTTCTCGTTCTGAAATATGATCAACATCAATCGTTGATTGAGATCAGTATTAATGGTTCTTTATTCAAAATTTTAAATCAGGAATATGATTTCAAAAATCAAATTAATTGGAATTATTTAGGAAGTGGAAAATTGTGGAATTACAATTTACAATATTTAGATTATATTCTTGACAATAGAATTGACATATCAGTTCGAAGAAAAATACTCCAGTTAAACTCAATTGCTTTGTTAAATGGCGATCTAAAGCCTGAACCATATCCAGTTTCATTACGAATAAATAACATTTTAATATTCAACAGTCTTTTTGGGATTAATGATGTTGACGTGGAGAGGGCATTGAAATTACAAATAGATTTTCTTGAAAAAAATTTAGAGTATCATATTTTAGCCAATCATTTGCTTGAAAATTACATTGCTCTATTTCTTGCATCATACACTTTAAATGATTATAAACTAAATGATAAATTTTCATACAAATTATTAAAAGAATTAGAGGAGCAAATTTTAGATGATGGGTGTCATTTTGAAAGGTCTCCTATGTATCATTGTGTAATTCTATATCGATTGCTTCTCTGCATTGATGTAATAGAAAATAATGGTTGTTTTGAAAATACACTTTTATTAATTCAACTTAAAAGAAAATGCGGATTAATGATTGGGTGGTTGGAAGCCTTTTCTTATCAAGATGGTTCATGGCCTTTAGTGAACGACTCAGCAAATTTTATTTGTTTTTCAAAGAGTGAGTTAGAGAAATTGGCACATTCACTTAAAGTTCAAAAAATACAAACAAGGTTAAAGTCATCTGGATTTCGAAAATTAAAAATTAGACAATTTGAGGTTTTAATAAATCTTGGGAATATAAATCCTAAATATCAATCTGGTCACACACATTCTGATTTAATGTCATTCTATTTATGGAAAAATAATAGACAATTAATAGTAGATACAGGTGTAAGTACTTACGAATGCAATAATGTTAGAATTAATGAGCGTAGTACTTTGGTCCATAATACAATAACTATAAATGGGAACAGTCAAAGTGACGTTTGGGGATCTTTTCGTATTGGGAAAAAAGCAAATCTAACTTTAAACAATGATAAATTAACTATGTTAAGTGCAGAAGTTAATAATATGTTTTGCTCAAGTCCTAAAACGAAACATCAGCGTAATTTTAATGTTATAAATGACACATTGCGCATAGCTGATTTTGTTACTGTTGAAAATTCGGAAATTGTAAATAGGATACATTTTGACTATCGTGTAAAGCCAAAAATAGATGGTTGTAAAATTTATTTTGATGATTTTGTACTTAAATACGACTCAGGATTAATTAGCTTGCAATTAGAAACTTATGATCAGGCTATAGGTTTTAATTTTAAAAAAAATGCCTATAAAGTTGTTGCTTGTGTTGAAAATGTTTCATCTTTCATAATTTCAGAAAATATATGACAATTTTATACTTTTACCAATATTTCTCAACTCCTAAGGGCTCATGGGGTACTAGAGTTTATGAATTTGGTAAGGAATGGGTTGACCAAGGCCACAGAGTAACAGTCATAACTAGCGTTTATAGTAAATCGGATATAAAATCAACTAGATTTATTGATACTCAATATTTTGATGGTATTGAGGTAAAAATAATCAATGTCAGAATTGACAATAAATTAAGTTTTATTAAAAGAATCTTTGGTTTTTTAATTTATTCACTAGTAGCATCTTATTTTGCTTTAACAATTAAATGTGATAGAGTGATAGCATCTTCAGGTCCAATTACTGTTGCTTTACCCGGATTAATTGCAAAGATATTTAGGAGGCGTAAGTTAATTTTCGAAGTTAGAGATTTGTGGCCCCAAGGAGCAATAGAATTAGGACTATTGAAAAGCTTTATAGTAAAAAAAATTGCATACTGGATTGAATATGTGACTTATGTTAAGAGTGACTTAATAGTGGTGTTATCCCCTGGAATGATTAATAATATTAATGAACGTTATCACTTTGGCTTTAAATGCATCTCAATTCCTAATACAGTTGATATTTTGCTTTTTTCAAATATAGACACGTCCAACTTTACAATGCGAGATTATTCTTATGCTATATACACAGGCAACATAGGCGATGTAAATAACTCCCTTTGGCTATTGAATGCTGCTAGAGAATTAAAGTTGAGAAGTATTACCAATATCAAGATTTTAATGATTGGAGATGGGCAGTTAAAGGATAGTATTAAATCCTCTATTGAAAATGAAAAAATTGATACACTAATCTTGATGGATTTGATGCCAAAGAATGAATTAATTCCTTTAATTCAGCATGCTTTAGTATCTCTTGTGCCACTAAAGGGGACACCAATTTTAGATACCTCCTCTCCAAATAAGTTTTTTGAATCACTTGGTGCGGGTATTTTTGTTATTCAAAATACTAATGGTTGGATGCGTGAATTTTTGAAAGAAAATGAAGTAGGTTCCACTATCGATCCTAACGATCATAAAGCACTTGTGAATGAGTTAATTCGCTTAAATAGTCTTTCAATTCAAGATAAATTAGCTATTAAAAATAAGTGTATAGAAGTAGCAAAACAATTCGATAAGAAAATTCTTTCCGCCAAAATGATTAACTCAATCTCTAAGCTGTGATTAGATTACTACTTACAGGTGGAAGTGGGTTTTTAGGAAGCTCAATTTTAAAAGTAATAAAAGAAAAATGTGTAGTAAGTATATTATCTAGATTAGAAGGCGATTATAAACTTTGTTTGGAAAAAAATGTACCATATTTCAAACATGATTTTGATATAGTAGTTCACGCGGCTGGTCTTGCACATTTTTCGCCTAAAGACATGGTTGATGTAAATCTATTTCACCAAGTAAACGTTGTAGGCACTCAAAATTTACTTAAAGGACTAGAGCGCCGAAAAGTACCAGATAGAATTGTTTTTATAAGTACTGTAGCTGTTTATGGTGAAACTACTGGATATTTGATAAATGAACAATCAGAATTAAAGGCATTAGATCCATATGGAAAAAGCAAGATACTGGCTGAACAGTTAGTGCTCCAATGGTGCACAGTTTATAATGTTAAATGTACAATTCTAAGATTGCCTCTTGTTGTCGGTTTGAATCCACCTGGGAATCTTGGTGCTATGATTATGGGTATTCGTAAGGGTTACTATTTCAATATAGCAGGAGGTTCAGCAAAAAAGAGCATGGTTTTAGCCAGTGACGTAGCAAAGTATCTTTTAAAAGCTTCTGAGGTTGGTGGAATTTTCAATTTAACAGATGGTTATCATCCATCATTTTTTGAATTATCAGGCAGCATTTCATATCAATTAGGTAAGAGTAGCCCAAAAAATTTACCGTTTTGGCTTGTTAAGATATTTGCTCACGGAGGAGATTTTATGGGTAAACATGCTGCATTCAATACAGATAAACTAAATAAAATTACTTCAATATTGACCTTTGATGATTCGAAAGCAATTACTGCTTTTGGGTGGAATCCAACTTCTGTTTTGGACGGTTTTAAATTAAATTAATGATACGTATTTTCGATATACTATTTTCACTCCTTGGGTTAGTTGTTTTAAGTCCAATCCTAGTTGTTTTGATGCTCATGGGATACTTTGATACTGGCTCTCCAATTTTTTGTCAAGAACGTCTAGGTAAGAATAAACAACCTTTTAGATTGATGAAGTTTCGTTCGATGCATGTAAATGCTCCATCTGTGGCCACTCATTTAGCCAATGCTTCATCCATAACTCCTTTTGGAAGTTTTTTACGTAAATCTAAGTTGGATGAACTTCCTCAACTTTGGAATGTTTTTGTGGGTGATATGAGTTTGGTGGGCCCCCGTCCTAACTTATTAAGTCAAGAAGAACTGATTAATGAGCGCTATTCTCGTGGAGTTTATTCTGTACGTCCAGGAATTACAGGGTTGGCTCAAATTAACAAAATTGATATGTCCACTCCTCGACTCTTGGCAGAAACTGATGTCAAGATGATTCAGGAGTTAAATACCCTTGGTTACTTCAAGTACATCTTCCTTACTCTATTTGGTAAGGGGTTTGGGGATAGGATTCGTGACTAGTCGTTAGGAATACAATTTCAATACATAATTTTTTGAACCATTTTTTACATTATCAATCGTTTTACTAATTCTTTCAAAATTATTTATATTTCTTATTTCAAAGATTTCATTAATAATAATAATAATAATTACTACTTATATTTGTATTTTATTATAAGCTATAAACTATCATTCATGCCTTATTTATTTACCTCAGAAAGCGTTTCTGAAGGACATCCAGACAAAGTAGCGGATCAGATTTCTGACGCTTTAATCGACAACTTTTTAGCATTTGATCCACAATCAAAAGTGGCATGTGAAACTTTAGTAACTACTGGTCAAGTGATCTTGGCGGGTGAGGTAAAATCTAAAGCATATTTAGACGTTCAAACCATTGCACGTAATGTGATCAAGAAAATTGGTTACACCAAAAGTGAATACATGTTTGAAGCGGATAGCTGTGGTGTGTTAAGTGCCATCCACGAGCAATCTGCAGATATCAACCAAGGGGTTGACAGAAAGAAAAAAGAAGAGCAAGGTGCTGGTGACCAAGGGATGATGTTTGGTTATGCAACAAACGAAACAGAAGACTTAATGCCATTGGCTTTGGACTTAGCGCACAAAATCTTAATTGAACTAGCTGCATTAAGAAGAGAAAACAAAGTCATTAAATATTTACGTCCTGATGCAAAATCTCAGGTAACATTAGAGTACAACGACAAAAACGAGCCAGTAAGAATTGACGCGATTGTAGTGTCTACTCAGCACGATGATTTTGATGGTGAAGCAAAGATGTTGGCTAAAATCAAAAAGGATATCATTGAAATTTTAATTCCAAGAGTACAAGCGAAGTACAAGAAATACGCTAAGTTATTTAACAAGGATATCAAGTACCATATTAACCCAACAGGTAAGTTTGTAATTGGTGGTCCTCATGGTGACACTGGATTAACTGGTCGTAAGATTATCGTAGATACTTACGGTGGTAAAGGTGCACACGGTGGTGGCGCTTTCTCTGGTAAAGATCCAAGTAAAGTAGACCGTTCTGCTGCTTATGCAACACGTCATATTGCCAAGAACTTAGTAGCTGCTGGTGTTGCTTCTGAAGTGTTGGTTCAGGTATCATACGCGATTGGTGTGGCTAAGCCAACATCCATCAACGTAAACACTTACGGCACTGCTAAAGTGAAAATGACAGATGGTCAAATTGGTAAGTTGGTAGAAGGCATTTTTGATATGCGTCCTTACTTTATCGAGCAAAGATTAAAGTTAAGAACACCAATGTACAGTGAGACTGCTGCATATGGCCACATGGGTCGTAAGAACGAGACCGTGACTAAAACATTCACGACTCCAGATGGTAAAAAGAAGGTGATGAAAGTGGAGTTATTCACTTGGGAGAAACTAGATTATGTTGCCAAGGTTAAAAAAGCCTTTGGTTTAAAATAAATCATTGATTGAATGAAGATCCCGTCTCGACACAAATTGGGACGGGATTTTTATTTTAATCCATAACTTTGACCCATGCAAGAAAGAAACGACAGACCGGAACGACCAGAGCGATCAGATAGATCCGGAAGGCCAGAAAGAAAATTTACAGGACAAAGAAAATTTAGCCCTAGGCCAAGTTTTACGACTGAACGTAAATTTATTATTGGTCGTCAACCACTCATTGAATCATTGAATGCTGGTGCGAATATTGAAAAAATATTATTACAAAAAAATGCACAAGGCGAAGGATTAGATGAGATAAAGCAATTTGCAAAAACGCATACCATTCCTGTTCAATTAGTGCCCATTGAAAAACTCAATGGTATGACCAAGGCAAATCACCAAGGGGTGCTTGCATTTATATCCAATGTCAAATATTTAGACTTACAAGAAGTAATTGACTTTGTTGTTGCAAAAGGAGAGGTTCCTTTGTTTATGATGTTAGACGGCGTCACCGATGTGCGAAATATTGGTGCCATTTGTAGAAGTATACATTGTTGTGGTGCGCAAGCTTTGATTATTCCAGATAAAGGCGTTGGCGCATTGAATGAAGAAGCATTTAAAAGCAGTGCAGGTGCATTGGAACATATACATGTTGTCCGCGTAACTAGTTTATTAAAAGCGGTAGATGATTTACACATGAATGGCATTCAAGTTTTTACGAGTGAAATGCGTGCAGATAAAAATGTACATGAATTGGATTTAACCATTCCAAGTTGTATCATTATGGGTGACGAAGGGAAAGGGGTACAACCTTATTTAGCCAAGGCTGCGGATTATTTTTTCAAGATTCCAATGGCGACAAATTTTGACTCCTTTAATGTATCCGTTGCTGCTGGTATTGTATTGTACGAATCGATGAAGCAAAGATTGTTTAAATGAAATTCAAATTAACATTAGACGCAAAGCCCTCTAACCATAATATAGAATATGGGGATAAGCTCATGTTGATTGGTTCATGTTTTACAGAAAATATAGGGGCAAAATTCAAGGCACATTTATTTGAACTGTCTGAGAATCCATATGGTATTTTATTCAATCCAGTAAGTGTTATAACTACATTGAACGAGATCATGGATAAGAGGGTGTATAAGGGGGATGATTTATTTCAACACAATGAACTTTGGCATAGCTGGCACCATCATAGTCGTTTTTCTGCGATAGCGCAGGAGGATGCATTAGAACATATCAATAGTTCTATTTTAGCTGCGCATGATTTTTTAAAATCAGCGAATCGATTGGTCATTACATTAGGGTCTGCATGGTTGTATCATTTGACCAATGAAGCGCCTTTGGGGGATGGTCAAGTGGTTGCCAACAATCATAAAGGGCCAATCAATTGGTTTTATAAATCCTTGATGCAGCCTAATACTTTATTAGAAAATCTACATGATTTAGTTAAGCGTTTGCATGCTTTTAATCCATCCTTACATATCACTTTTACCATTAGCCCAGTTCGACATTTAAGGGAAGGTTTGATTGAAAATAATCGTAGTAAAGCCATTTTAATTCATGCAGTGCATGAATTAGTAAATCAATGTAATGGGGTGGATTATTTTCCTGCATATGAGTATGTGATGGATGATTTGAGAGATTACAGATTTTACGCAGAAGACCTTGTGCATCCAAATTTTGCAGCTTCTGGCTATGTATGGGATAAATTGGTGGAGACCTATATGGATCCCAAAACACAAGCCATCATGAAACATGTTGCAGAGTTACATTTGGCAATGAATCATAAACCTTTTTTTACAGGTTCTGCAGAACATCAAAAATTTCTTGAATCCTGCATCCTTAAAACGGAAACATTGTTAGCTAAACATCCAACACTATCCCTACAAGACCATTTAGCTTTTTTTAAGGCCAGCTTAAGCAAATAATTGCTACATTAGTGGTCTAAATTACTGCCATGCGCATCCTACCATTTTTAGTGTCAGCGACTGTAACAGCTGGACTTGTTTTCACACTCAATATCCAATTAAAACTAGGAAGTACTAAAGCACCAAGATTGGGTTATTTTTTATCGCCTCAACATGGATTTTGGAAAAATGCAGAAAAAGTCAATACCAATTTTGATGCATCCATCCTTGCCAATGATTTGAAAGGGGATGTAGATGTGTATATGGATGACAGATTAGTGCCACATATTTATGCAGACAATGATGAAGATGCTTATTATGTGCAAGGTTACTTGCATGCAAAATACAGACTATGGCAGATGGACTTTCAAACACGTGTGGCTGCAGGAAGATTGAGCGAAATAGCAGGAGCAGATAAATTATCTATAGATCGTTTTTTCAGAAGATTAGGTATGGTATATGGTGCAGAGCAGACAGAAGCCTATATCAATGAAAAAAATCCAGTGATGAAAGCGACAGTGGATGCCTACACTGCAGGTGTGAATGCTTATTTAAAACAATTAGCGCCAGAAGATGTGCCTTTTGAATATAAGTTGATGAATTTTGAGCCAGAAAGCTGGAGCCCAAAAAAGACTTATTTGTTTTTAATGTTCATGTCTTATGATTTGACAGGAAGAGCTGCAAGTGCAGATTTGCAATTGACCAATACAAGAGATTATTTAGGCTATGATTTATTTGATCAATTGTATACCAATCAACAAGATTCTTTGGATCCAATTATTCCAATAGGCACGACTTATGCGAAACCTAGTATTATTCCAGTGAAGCCATTGTCATCTGATTCGGTTTATTTGAAAAAAATGCAGCAAGTGGATATTGCAAAATTGGTTGAAACACCAGCAGCAACAGATCCCAATAACGGAAGTAATAATTGGGCGGTTGGTGGAACCATGACAAAATCAGGCAGACCAATTTTAGCAAGTGATCCACATTTGGGTTTGAATCTACCTTCATTATGGTATGAGGTTCAAATCACGACACCTACGCATAGTACTTATGGCGCAAGTTTTCCTGGAGCCCCAGCAGTGATCATAGGATTCAATGATAGTTTAGCTTGGGGTGTTACCAATGCTGGACGTGATGTATTGGATTATTATGAATTGAAATTTAAGGATACCACACAAAATGAATATTGGTTTAATGGTGCTTGGAAATCGGTGACTAAAAGAGTAGAAGTGATTAAAGTTAAAGACAGTACAGATGTGATTGAAAATATTGCGATGAGTCATTATGGACCAGTGATCTTTGATGCCTATTATCAAAATCCACAATCCAATGGCAGAAGCCTTGCGGTAAAATGGACTGCACACAATGCTTCAACTGGAGTAG
The DNA here is from genome assembly GCA_945865295.1 of Chitinophaga pinensis. Classification (GTDB taxonomy): domain Bacteria; phylum Bacteroidota; class Bacteroidia; order Chitinophagales; family Chitinophagaceae; genus Sediminibacterium; species Sediminibacterium pinensis_A. Next base: position 36,144 of record CAMBDE010000006.1, read on the forward strand.
AAACTTTTTACCAATTAAATCGTGCAAAAAATATTGACGATTATTCCAAAGCGATTCAAACATGGAAATGTCCTGGACAAAATTTTGTGGTCGCAACTAAAACAGGAGACATCGCCATTAAGCAACAAGGCGATTTTGTGGCAAGATGGGATCGCCAAGGCGACTTTATTATGCCGGGATCTGATAGTGCATATGATTGGCAAGGGATCATTCCTTTCGAAGAAAATCCAATGATCTTGAATCCTGCTCGTGGATTTGTAAGTAGTGCCAACCAAAAATCTACCGATGCAAGCTATCCTTATTATCTAGGAACAGCTAGTTCCTTTCCTTTGTATAGAGGGATTAGCGTCAATCAACAATTAATAGGTAGGACTCAATTGACTGCTCAAGATATGCAAGCACTTCAAACCAGTAATTACAATGTTTTTGCGCAGCATGCAAGACCTGCTTTAATGAAATTTGTGGATATGAATGCATTGAGTAAGGATGCACAAAGAATGGTACAGACCATGGGGCAGTGGAATTTATACAATGATCCATCAGAAAAAGGGAGTACCATTTTTAAAATAATTTGGGATAGTTTGGAGAACGCAGTGTGGGGAGATGAATTAGCGGGCGCATTGATTCCATTGACTGAGCCTGAGTCATTTGTTTTATTAGAACAAATGAATCGTGATTCTAATTTTAGGGTAGCGGATGATATCCGAACAAAAGATAAAATTGAAAGCTTGAAAGATCAAGTACAATTGGGCATTGAAAAAGCGACTCTAAAATGCCTTGCATTAGAAAAAGAAAATAAATTAAGCTGGGAAGCTTTTAAAGCAACAAGGGTTTTACACCTTACTAAAATACCAGTACTGAGTAGATTAAATTTACCCATTGGAGGTGGAGAGCATATCATTAATGCCACTAGAGAAAACAATGGTCCAAGTTGGAGAATGGTGGTGCACTTGACAGATGAAATTGAAGCCTATGGATTGTACCCAGGAGGACAGAGTGGGAATCCGGGTAGCCCTTTCTATGATACCTTTATTGATTATTGGGCAGCTGGTAAATATTATAGATTACTATTCTTGCCTAAAGAAAAATTAAAGCAACATGAGCGCACAAAATGGCATATTCAATTTAAAAAAGCAGTTGCTTAATTTATTTATAATTAATTAATCGATCAATTTAAACACATTCAAATGAAATTTATTCTTTCAATAGTATTAGTAGGATTAGTGACTTACGCAATCGGTATCTACGGGAACTTACCTTGGTGGAGTTTTGTAGTAACCAATTTAATCATTGCCATTGCATTGCCCATTAAACCATTACAATCATTCATTGCTGGCGCGTTGGGTGTGGGTGCGCTTTGGGCAGGCTTAGCTTTTGGAATCGACTTGGCAAATAACCATATTCTATCCACCAAAGTAGCACAGATTCTTCCATTAGGAGGTTCATACATTGCTTTAATTGCAGTGACTGCATTCGTAGGTGCTTTGTTAGGAGGGCTTGCTTCTCTTACTGGATCATTTGTTAGGAAGCCTGAATAAGTTTACCTTTGGGGTCAATTTGCTTAATCTGTAATTGAGCTTAAATTCATCCATATGGCACAGCTGCACAACCGTGTTTCAAACAAGGAGTTGAAACAAAAACTATACGAAGAGGCTTTCGATAGAACCACCATTAGTTTTTACCAGTATTTTACAATTTCAGATCCTGTAGAATTTAGGGACGAAATGTACCAGGCATTGAACAACATGCAGGTCTTTGGTCGTATCTATATTGCTACCGAAGGAATCAATGCACAAATTAGTGTGCCCACGCATTTATTTGAGGCCTTCAAAACTTATCTTTTTTCTATTAAGGCATTGGATGGAATCCGATTAAATAATGCGGTTAATGACAATGGTAAAAGCTTTTGGGTATTAAAAATAAAAGTAAGAGATAAAATAGTGGCCGACGGCATTGAGGATCCCAATTTTAGCATGGAGAACAAAGGCAAATATGTGAATGCGGAACAAATGAATCAATTGAGTGCATTGCCAGATACAATTATCATTGATATGCGCAATCATTATGAATATGAAGTTGGGCATTTTGACAATGCCATTGAAATTCCTTCAGATACTTTTAGAGATCAATTACCGATGGCAGCAGAAATGATGCAGCCACATAAGGATAAAAATATTATCATGTATTGTACTGGAGGGATTCGCTGCGAGAAAGCAAGTGCGTATATGTTACATGAGGGTTTTAAAAATGTATATCATTTAGAAGGTGGGGTCATTCATTATGCCAATGAAATAAAAGCTGCAGGATTAGAAAGTAAATTCAAAGGAAAAAATTTCGTTTTTGATGATCGCTTAGGTGAGCAAATTACCGATGATATTATTGCAAGTTGTCACCAATGTGGTAAGCCTGCAGATACCCATACCAATTGCAAAAACGATGCTTGTCATTTGCTTTTTATACAATGTGAAGTTTGCGCAAAAGCATTTGATGGATGTTGTACCACAGCTTGTAAGGAAGTATTTCATTTGCCACTAGAATCACAAGAGGCACTGCGAAAAGGGGTTAAAAAAGGCATGCAGGTATTTAATAAAGCCAAGGAAAGATTAAGACCAAGACTAGGTATAGATATTGAAGTCAAATAAAAGAATGAATGAATGAAATCCCAACCAAGGCAGGGATTTATTGTTATTATTATTGTATTCCTAAATGATTCAATGCATTTCGAATCAATTGAAAAGTCTCAGCTTCAGATTTTGATTCAGGTTTAAAAGCTTCACCAATGATTTGCTCATACAATTCAATATATCTTTTTGAAATGGTTTGAATCCATTCTTCAGACATGGCTGGTACAGTCTGTCCTTCCTTGCCCATGAAATTATTTTCAATTAACCATTCTCTTACAAATTCCTTACTCAATTGTTTTTGTTTTTCTTGTTTGGCTTGTCTTGCTTCAAATCCATCTGCGTAAAAATACCTGGAAGAATCAGGGGTATGAATTTCATCCATTAAATAAATCGTATCTCCAATTTTTCCAAACTCGTATTTAGTATCCACTAAAATCAATCCTCTTTTAGCAGCAATTTCTTTTCCTCTTGCAAATAGGGCGAGGGCATATTTTTCTAAAATGGCCCAATCTTCTGCAGATGCTAAACCCTCTACAATGATGGCTTCTTTTGAAATATCTTCGTCATGCCCTTCACTTGCTTTTGTGGATGGAGTGATGATAGGATTTGGGAAATAGTCATTTTCTTGAAGTCCATCAGGTAATGTTACACCACAAAGTGACCTTCCGCCAGCAGAATAAGTTCGCCAAGCATGTCCGACTAAATTGCCTCTAACCACCATTTCGATCTTAAAAGGGGTACATTTTTGACCAATGGCCACATTGGGAGCAGGGGTACTCATGAGCCAATTTGGGCAAATATCCTTGGTTGCCTCAAGCATATAGGCGGCAATTTGGTTTAAAACCTGTCCTTTATAAGGGATTGGTTTAGGTAAAATGACATCAAATGCAGAAATTCGATCACTTGCTATCATTACAAGTAGTTCATTTTCAATGTAATAGACGTCTCTTACCTTGCCATGGTAGGTATTCAAAAGGCCGGGGATAGTGTTTGGATTCATACTACGAAAATAAAAACTTTAACAGTATTTTTATAATTTTTTCTGATTTGCTAACAATTTGGTATTTTGAGATACAATTCAAATAAAAACAATTATTTATGACAAGATTATTAACTCGTTTTAGCCTTTTTTGTGCCGTTGCTTTTACAGCAATTAGTGCAATGGCCCAAAATGCAGGAACAATCACTGGAACTGTAAAAAATGGAGCCAACGGTGAAACCATCGCTGCAGTATCTGTTACATTGAAAGGCTCATCTGTTGGAACCTATACAGATGATAAAGGAACTTTCAAATTAAATGTGTCTCAAAAAGCACCTTATACATTGGTTTTTAGCTCAGTTGGTTTTGAAAACCAAGAACAGGTGGTAAATGCTGGAACATCTAAAGTTGATGTGAGTTTAAAACAAGCTTTTACTTTAGGTAATGAAGTTGTTGTTGCAGCTTCGAGAGTTGCGGAGCGTATTTTAGAATCTCCGGTGACAATCGAAAGAATTAGCAATGCTACAATTAAGAATGCACCAGTGTCTAACTACTATGACTTACTGGGTACTTTAAAAGGGGTGGATGTCAACATTGCCAGTTTAACTTTTAAAAGTATTAGCTCAAGAGGTTTCAATGGTAGTGGTAACAGCCGTCTAAATCAGTTTGTGGACGGAATGGATAACCAAGCGCCTGGTTTAAACTTTTCAGTGGCTAGTATTATTGGATTAACAGAACTAGATGTTGATAATATTGAATTTTTACCAGGTGCCTCTTCTGCTTTGTATGGTCAAGGAGGTATGAATGGTACTGTTTTGATCAATAGTAAAAATCCATTTAAATACCAAGGCTTAAGTTTCCAAGTTAAGCAAGGTATTAATCATGTTGATAACAAACAACGTGCATTGGCTCCATATAAAGACTGGACAGTTCGTTATGCTAAAAAAATAGGCGATCGTTTTGCTTACAAATTCAGCATGCAATACACAGAAGCTGATGACTGGAGAGCAAATAGCGATCAAAACTATTCTAGATCAACTGGTACACAACTCGGTCAAACGATTCCTGGTAACAGAGCATCTGATCCTAACTATGATGGTGTCAACTTTTATGGTGATGAAACAACAAGTAATTTAGCTGGTGTTGGTACTGCTGTTAAAAGCGGTGTATTAGCTTCTTTAGTTGGTGCATACGGATCTGCAATTGGAACAGCGACTTTCAATAGTTTATACAATGCAGCTGCTTTATATCCAACATTAGCTGCATATCAAACTTTCTTAACTGGTGCTGGTGGTGCTGCCTTAGGTGCAAATGCTGCATTCTTATGGGGGGATAAAAGAGGTTATTTCAATAATGTGAATGTAAGTAGAACTGGATATGCCGAAAAAGATGTCGTAGATCCAACTGCATTGAACATAAAATTCCAAGGGTCTATCCACTACAAAATCAATGACAATGTAGAAGCATCTTTTTCTGCCTACAACGGTTCTGGAAATACGGTGTATACAGGAAGTGACCGTTATTCAATTAAGGATTTTAGCATGGGACAGTATAAATTAGAATTAAAGGCTAGAAACTGGTATGTAAGAGCATATACAACTTTAGAGAATTCTGGTGCGTCATTTAACTCAACGATTGCTGCACGTTATTTCAATGAAGCATGGAAAAAAAGTGAAACTTGGTATCCTACTTATGCGGCTACTTATTCTACTTTATTAAGTCTTGGTATGAATCAACAAGCTGCACATGCAGGTGCTAGATCAAATGCGGATGTTGGTAGACCAACTGGGTATCTTGGTGATAATGCCATGTTCAAAGCTTTAGTAAGTACCCCAATTTCTAAAGGTGGTGCGATGTTCTTAGAAAAAACTTCTATGCGTGCAGCTGAGGGTCAATACAATTTAACAGACGCTTTTGGTCTTGCTAAACACAATGCTGATTTATTAGTAGGTGGAAGCACAAGACAATTTATATTGAATTCTAAAGGTACTTTGTTTGCTGATACAGCTGGAAATATTTTGATTAATGAGTCGGGTGCATATGCACAATTGTCTAAGCGTTTCTTAGATGATTTATTCAAGTTCTCATTCTCTGGTCGTTATGATAAGAATGAAAACTTTAAAGGTCGTTTTACACCTAGAGCTACGATGGTTGTGAAATTAGAACAAGACCATAATCTACGTGTTTCTTATCAAACAGCTTACCGTTTCCCAACGACTCAAAACCAATGGATCAACTTATTAGTTGGTGGTGGTACAAGATTAATGGGGGGTTTGCCTCAGTTAAGAAATTTCTACAAATTCAATACCAATCCTGCTTATTCTTTAGCGAGTGTGAATGCATTTGGTGCTTCAGCTATGGCAGGTGCGCCAAATCCAGGTTTATTGAAAGTACAAGCTTTCCCAGAATTCAAGCCTGAGTCTATGACTTCTTTTGAAGTTGGTTACAAGGGTTTAGTGGCTAAAAAATTATTGATCGATTTCTATTACTATTTTGGCAAGTACGATAATTTCATCAGTGGGGTAACTGTATTACAATCTAGAAATGCAGCAGCGCCTAGTCCATTAGATGTATTATATGCAGATAAGCGTATCGCTTATTCTATTTCTACTAACTCTACTCAGGAAGTAAAAACTTCTGGATGGGGGCTTTCATTAGACTATATATTACCTGCTAACTTCACAGTATCTAGTAGTATTTATGGAGATAAAATTGGAGGGTTAGAAGAAGGATTTATTGCTTACTTCAACACGCCAAAAATGAGAGCAAACGTTGGCTTGAATAATAGTGGTTTTGCATTCAAGAATCGTTTAGGATTTAGCGCAATCTATCGTTACCAAGATGGCTTTACTTACGAAGGAACATTCGGAGTAGGTCAAGTATCTTCTTTTAACACATTAGACGCTGTATTAACTTTCAAATTACCTGCCATGAAGTCCTTGATTAAAATGGGCGGTACCAATATTATGAACACTTATTATAACACTGCACATGGTAGTCCAGCAATTGGTGGATTGTACTATGTAAGCTTTGCTTATAACGTGTTTTAAAGCTACTCAGATGGGTTAGTTCCTAATCCCTTCCCGATTTTCGGGAGGGGATTTTTTTTACATCTATTCTTAGTTTTTCCTTGATAAAACGCTATTTTTGCATTTCAAAATAAAAATGATTTTTCCATGCGATCAATAGCCTTTAGAGAAGCCTTACGCGAAGCAATGAATGAAGAGATGCGAAGAGATGAGCGCGTATTTTTAATGGGTGAGGAAGTAGCAGAATACAATGGTGCTTACAAAGTAAGTCAAGGCATGTTGGCTGAATTTGGACCAAAAAGAGTCATTGATACACCTATTTCTGAATTAGGTTTTACTGCAGTTGCAGTAGGTGCAGCGCAAAATGGATTAAGACCTATTGTTGAATTTATGACTTGGAACTTTGCAGTTTTGCCATTGGATCAAATTTTAAATACTGCCAGCAAAATGTTGGCAATGAGTGGTGGTCAAATTGGTTGTCCAATTATTATGAGAGGACCTAATGGAAGTGCTGGTCAATTGGGTGCGCAACACTCCACCGCTTTTGAAAGTTATTTAGCGAATATTCCTGGTATTAAAGTGGTATCGCCTTCTAATGGATATGACGCAAAGGGTTTATTAAAACAAGCAATACGTTACGAGGAAGATCCAATCATGTTCTTAGAAAGTGAAGTGATGTATGGAGATAAATGTGAAGTACCTGAAGAAGAATATTATATCCCATTAGGAAAAGCAGACCTGAAGCGTCCAGGTAGAGACATTACGATTGTGTCTTACAATAAAATGATGAAAGTGGCTTTATCCACTGCAGATGAATTAGAAAAAGAAGGTATCAGTGCAGAAGTGATTGATCTAAGAACCATTCGTCCATTAGACTGGATGACAGTACTAGAGAGTGTTAAGAAAACCAACCGTTTGGTGATCATTGAAGAGCAATGGCCTTTTGCTTCCGTGTCATCTGAACTAAGTTACCGTATACAAAAAGAAGGATTTGACTATTTAGATGCTCCAATCAGAAGAATCACAAGTGCAGATGCACCAATGCATTATGCCCCTAATTTGACTGCATTGGCCATTCCTGACGTAAGCCGTTCAGTGAAATTGGTGAAAGAAGTGTTACAGCAATATAAGTAATTGCTAAATCCTTGTATTTGACCATTTAAACAGCAACATTACAGCTAATAAATATTTTATTTAATATCCCTCACAAAGGGATATTTTTGTAATATCTAATTCTATGATTATGGGCATGATTCTTTTTATCCTTTATTGGTTGGGCTGGCATATCGGTATTTATACGATGTTGAGAAAAGCAGGTGTGCCCGCAAGCAAAGCCATCATTCCAATTTACAATACTTGGGAAGTGGTTCAACTTTGTAAGATTCCAAAAATTTGGTTTTGGATACAACTTATTCCAATTTTAGGTCAATTTGTAACCTTATGGATCACGATCTTGTTTGTGATGCATTTCAAGAGAGTGAATTTAATCCATCATACATTAACTGTCTTAGTCCCTTTTATCTATTTACCCTATCTAGGATTGGATAAAAAAGAACAATGGTATGGTGATGCAGCATTGGCTCATTACCATAAGCCAGCATCAAGAGAATGGGTGGATGCAGGGGTGTTTGCGATTGTAGCTGCCACATTAATTAGAACATTTTTATTTGAAGCATATGTGATTCCAACAGAGAGTATGGAAAAGACTTTATTGGTGAATGATTTTTTATTCGTCGATAAAGTGACTTATGGTGCAAGAATTCCAAAAACGCCAATATCATTTCCTTTTGTACACAATACATTGCCCGGTGCGCCAACAACGCCGTCTTATTTAAAATGGGTCCAACTAGATTACAAACGTTTTCCAAAATTAAGAGAAGTCAATAGAAACGATGTGGTTGTCTTTAATTTTCCAGCAGGAGACACCATCATCAACCTGCCAGAATTCGGTTCTAAGATTCCTTATTACGATGTATTAAGAAGTCCTCAATACAATAATGACCGAGCAAAATTGCAGGCAGATTATCCAATCTTAGTGCATCCAATGGATAAGACAGACAACTATATTAAGAGATGTGTTGGTATTCCTGGCGATGTGATTGAGATTAAAAAAAGTCAATTATGGGTGAATGGTGCACCTGCATTGGTGGCACCGTTTATGCAAACAGAATATATTGTTGAAACAGATGGTAGACCTCTAGCAGAAGATTTTATTCAAGATAGTTTAGGGATCAACATCAATGAAGCGACAGCTGATTTTCAATTTGTAGAAGGGCAACCCAATACATTTAAATTAAACCTCACTGCAGCTGCTGCTTTAAGTTTAAAAAAATTGCCGAATGTAAAATCGGTTGTCTTATTTGAAGACCAGAATGTGGGCTATACTTTCCCAAATGACATCCTACATTTTCCATGGACTGCTGATAATTTTGGTCCATTACGTATTCCAAAAAAAGGGGATCAAGTGACTTTGAATGATAGTACTATAGAACTTTATAGAAGAATTATTGAAGGGTATGAGCAACAAAAATTAACGACTCAAAATGGCCAATACTTTATCAATGGTAAAGCAGCTAAGACTTATACCATTCAAGAAAATTATTATTGGATGATGGGAGACAATCGTCATCGTAGTCAAGATAGTCGTTATTGGGGTTTTGTTCCTGAGACCCATATTGTTGGTCGTGCAGCTTTGATTTGGTTTAGTTATAGTCAATCCATTAGATGGAATAGGCTCTTTAATTTGATAAAATAAAAAGCATGCAAAAAAAATTCGAATTCGAATACGAAGAATTGGATGCGAAAGAAGCTTTAGGTGCTGAGGATTTAGTTTTATTAAATGCTGCTTTTAAAGCAGTGGACACCGCTTTTGCACCTTATTCAAAATTTAAAGTAGGCGCAGCTGCAAGATTATCAAACGGTCAAATTATTTTAGGATCCAATCAAGAGAGTGCTAGCTATCCAGTTGGTATATGTGCAGAAAGAGCCCTGTTAAATAGTATAGGAAGTCAATTTCCAAATGAAACCATTCAAGCCATGGCCATCAGTTATATGCCAAATGGTGTTGCATCAGACCATCCATTATCACCTTGTGGAATGTGTCGACAATCCCTATTAGATTACGAGTTAAGATACAAAGGTCCAATCAAGCTTATTTTAGCAGGTCAAACAGGGAAGGTCATGTTGATTCCATCCGCATCCCATATACTCCCATTTGGCTTTACTGGCTCTATACTAGGCAAATAAGGTTTGCACGCCTAGTCCAATCCTGAATTCATGTTGAAGTAGCCATTTTTTTCTGGATAAGCCCCATGCATAACCAGTCAAATTACGATCAGAACCAATAATTCTATGACAGGGTACAATAATAGCAATCTTATTTTTTCCATTGGCAGATGCAGCTGCTCTTATCACTTTAGGCGCCCCTAATTTTTTTGCAAGTTCGCCATAACTCATTGTTTTTGCATAGGGCACTTCATATAACTCTTTCCATACCTTTTGTTGAAATTCAGTTCCTGATTGGTGAATGGGTACAGTAAATTGAGTCCTGCTTCCATTAAAGTAATCTATTAGTTCATCTATACATTGATGAATGATCGCTGGGCTCTCTATCCCTTCTGTGTTTGAACTAGGTTCAGCGTCTTCAATAAAAGTGAGTGCATGGATGCATTCGATATCTGCAACAATTTTAATTCGACCAATTGGGCTGCTATAAATATGTTCGAATAGTTGTTGCATCCTTAGGGTAGTTTGATCCTTAGTCTAATAATTTGGCCAATTCTATTAAATCATCTTGTTTGAATTGTAGTGTTGGACTTTGAAAACACTTTGCAAATTCAAGAATCATTTTTTTAATCACTCTTTGGTTCGAAAGGCGCTTATAATAAATTGTTTTGGGTTCAATATTGTGTCTTAAAAAATATTGGTCCATATCTTTTTGAGAAAAAGGATGTCCGGATGTGCCTTCTACATAAAATTGTATAAATTCTTGAGGATTTGGTACAATTTCATGCGGTTCCCAGTCTGCACTAAAATAGGCAAGAATACATTGCTTTGGAATATTGATCCATTCGGCATGAATTTCTAATTGTTGACATAATTCAGCATAGATCAAGGAATTCGCAAATGCATTTCCTGGTTTAGATTGAAGTGGGGAGGATACTAAAAAATCTTCTGGATTTTCATAACCAACTTCGACCCCTTTTATTTGATAGTAGCTAAACAAAATATTCCGAATGACATTTGCTTGTTCTAAAGGTGTCAAATAATTATTTAATTCAAGCCAGATATTGCGTCTAATTTTTTCTAATTGATGTCTTAAAGGGTCCAATGCCAATTCAGGGAACTGATATTTAACTAAAATCAATGCACCTTCAAAAAGAGAAGGTTTAGGCATGGATGCCCAGTCCGTTAATTGTTGCTGAGTGTCTTTTAAACGAAGTCGGTAAATCATTTTTTCGATCCGCTCTAATGTCGTTTCCTCTAAAGTATTTTCCCATAGATTTTCCAAATCGGGAATGATAGGCGTACCATAGTCCAATAATCTATTCGCTATTGTACTAAATACTTCCTCATCAGGGTCGTCCATGAGGGTAAATAAGGCTTTTATTTCTTCATTTTTTGGCAACATGGGCAATAATGGCTTGCTTTTTCTTATTCAAATTGACAAAAAAAATAACAAATAACCGATTTAAGTTATACATCCCTGTGGATATAAAGTTGATCCATGGCATACTATTGTGCATTGTTTAACGTTGGTTGATTTTTTGGCTGTTTTTTAGCATATTTAAGCCATTATGAACCATTAAAAGACGTACTTTGTGAATACTAAAGTCTAAACTTATCTATGCAAACTCAACCTGTTTCAGTTCCTAAATTCACGGTCGTGCATAAATCATTACATGCCGAATTAAAGAAGAGAGTGAACCAATATCTAGAAGAGCATACTATTCGTGGTACAGGTAATTATAAGCTCTTTACAAAAGCAGTGATTCTTATAAGCTTATTTTTAATCACCTATGTTCATTTGGTATTTTTTACCCCACCCACAACCATTGCGATTGTGGAGTGTTTGTTTTTTGGCGGCCTGATTGCAGCCATTGGATTCAACGTCATGCATGATGGAAGTCATGGTAGTTTTAGCAAATACGCATGGTTAAATAAATTAGCTTCTTCGTCTATTAGTATTCTTGGCGCGAGCCGTTTTATGTGGAGCATGAAGCATGTCACAATTCACCATACGTATACAAATATCGATGGCGTAGATGATGACATAGAAGTAGGGGCTTTGATGCGTATGGCGCCAACACAAAAACATTTTTTAGTACATCGTTTCCAACATATTTATTTTGTAATTCTTTACATGTTATTGTATGTGTTTTGGCTTTTCTTTACTGACTACAATAAATATTTTAAGCGTAAAATTGGTTCTATTCCTTTGAAAAAAATGGCCATTGCAGATCATCTAGAATTTTGGATTGTAAAAGTGTATCATGCAGCCATCTTTGTTGTGGTGCCGATTTTGATGTTAGGCTGGCAAGCTTGGTTGATTGGATTTATTTTGAGTACATTTTTTGCTGGCTTTATTTTAAGTATTGTATTTCAGTTGGCGCACACGGTAGAACATACAGCATTTCCAACTGCGATTCAGCCAGAGAATAGAATGCCAGACGAATTTGCAGCACACCAAATTCAAACTACGGCTAATTTTGCTACAAAAAGCAAGTTGGTTAGCTGGTTAGTAGGCGGGTTGAATTTTCAAATTGAACACCATTTGTTTCCAAAAATATCACATGTGCATTATCCTGCAATTAGTAAGATTGTAAAAGAAGCCTGTGCAGAATTCAAATTGAATTATGTTGAATACCCAACTGTATTAGAGGCTGTTAAAGCACATGTTCAATTCTTAAAATCGATGGGAAACCCAAGCCCATCTATTGCATAATTAAAATTTTATTTCTAAAATAAGGATCATTAAAAGCCCTTAGAAAGAAATACTAATCATGAACGAACTTTCGAGCTTGCGAGCAGAGAGTGAATGATTATTGTATTTTTTCTAAGGGCTTTGTTTATTTATAGCCTTTGAAGTTTTTTATGCTTTCTTCTTTCTTGCAGTTTTACGAGGAGGATTCTTTTTCAATTCTTCAATAATCTCCTTCACTTCCTCAATCGTCAATGTCTCTACTTTTTCTTGCTGCTCTTTTGTGAGTTTGAAATTGCGTAAGCCTTGCTTAATATAAGGACCATAAGGGCCTCTTAACAATTGAATTTTTTCTTTTTCAAATACCTTAATCGTACGTTCATCTTTTGCTTTGCGCTTTTCAGCAATCATTGGCGTCAATTCCTCGAGCGTGACAGTGTAAGGGTCCATTTCCTTGTTTAAAGAGTAGAACTTCTTACTATGGGCTGCGTAAGGGCCAAATCGACCAATATTAACAGAGACTTCTTCTTCCTCAAATAAACCTAAGGCTCTAGGAAGTTTGAATAGCTCCATTGCTTCGTCAAAACTGATAGTTTCGATACTTTGAGAAGCCTTTAATTTTGCAAATTTTGGTTTTTCTTCTTCATCCTGGTGGCCAATTTGAACCATTGGGCCATACCTGCCCATACGTGCAATCACTTTCTTACCTGTTATTGGGTCAAAACCTAATTCACGTTCTCCTTTTGCGCGCTCAGCTGTTTCTAAAGTATGTTCAATGGTTTCATGAAAAGGTTGGTAGAAATTCTCCAACATTTTACTCCATTTTAATTTACCGTCCGCAATTTCATCAAATTGGCCCTCGATTTTTGCTGTGAATCCAAAGTCCATCACTTTTTCAAAGTGCAATTTCAAAAAGTCTGTAACGACCAAGCCTAAGTCGGTAGGAGATAATTTATTTTTTTCTGCTCCAGTGATTTCAGAAGCCGTTTCTGTTTTTATTTCATCTTTTGGATTGAGGGAAAGAATCTGGTAAATTCTTTTTACACCTTCTTTCTCTCTTTTCTCTACATAATTACGTTTAATGATCGTCGTAATGGTAGGCGCATAAGTAGAAGGTCTTCCAATTCCTAATTCCTCTAGTTTTTTCACCAAACTTGCTTCGGTGTATCTAGAAGCTGGACGGCTAAAACGCTCTAAGCCAGTCATTCTAATAAATTCAAGTACCTGACCTTTTGCTAAAGGAGGCAATAAACTTTCGTCCCCTTCGCCTAATTCTGCTTCTTCATCTAAATCATCATCATCTTTGCCTTCTAAATACACTTTTAAAAAGCCATCAAACTTCATGACTTCACCACTAGCTGTTAAAGTATCTTTATTGGTGGAGATCTCTATTTTAGCAGTTGTTTTTTCAAATTGCGCATCACTCATTTGAGATGCGATGGTTCTTTTCCAAATCAATTCATATAAACGATTGGTGTCCGCATCGTCTACCTTGGACTCATTCATGTAAGAAGGTCGAATGGCTTCATGCGCTTCTTGTGCGTTTTCGTTTTTATTTTTGAATTTTCTTGGCTGATAATATTTTGCACCAAAGCTTGAATTGATCTCTGCTTTGATGGCATCAATAGCAGTTTCACTTAAGCTAATACTATCTGTTCTCATATAAGTGATCTTACCACTCTCATATAATTTTTGTGCTAGTAACATTGTTTTACTCACACTATAACCTAATTTTCTAGAAGCTTCTTGTTGTAAAGTAGAAGTCGTGAAAGGTGCAGATGGCGTGCGTTTGCCATCTTTTACAGTAATGTCTTTTACGGTATATTTTGCGCCTTTACATTCAGTTAAAAACTTTTCAGCAGCACCTGCAGTGGTTAATTTCTGTGGACCTTCTGCTTTAAATTTGACATTCTTTTTATTGATGTCTAAGGCAGAAAAAAGTGCGGATACCTTAAATACACTTTCAGGAATAAAATGGTTGATCTCTCTTTCTCTTTCTGCAATCAATCTAACCGCAACACTTTGTACACGTCCAGCACTTAAGCTTTTTTGCATACCAATTTTGCGCCATAAAACAGGACTTAGTTCAAAACCAACTATTCTGTCTAATATTCTTCTTGCTTGTTGCGCATCTACCAAATCCATATTGATTAAACGGGGATTTGCCACTGCTTTTTTAATGGCCGGTGCGGTGATTTCGTGGAAGACAATTCGCTTTGTTTTCTTTGGATCTAATCCCAATACTTCTGCCAAATGCCAACTAATACTTTCTCCTTCACGGTCCTCATCCGACGCAAGCCAGACTTCTTTTGCCTTCTTGGTCATTGATTTGAGTTCTTTGACCACTTTCTCCTTTTCACTAGGAACAATATACCTTGGAGCAAAATGGTTTTTCATATCTATGCCCATATCAATTTTTTCCAAATCTCTGATATGGCCATAACAGCTTCTGACTTCAAATTCATCGCCTAAAATCTTCTCTATCGTCTTTGCTTTAGCAGGCGACTCCACAATTAATAAGTTCTTTGACATAGTTCAAACCGCTCCTACGGGTTATTTATATATTGAAAATCAACTATTTACAAGCTAAGATAAGGTAAGTTGGATTGCTACAAGTAACTTTATCTTGGATGCAATATTATAGCTTTCGGCTAAAAAATAAAAATGATCTACTTGGAAGGGGTCAAAAAAGTCATAATTTGATCCATTATTTCGGCCGTTTTATATACTTTATTGTGTCCTAATCCATTGGTTATCAGAAATTTGATATTGGATGGGGCATTTTCTTTAAAATTAATGATATCCTCATATGGGCAAACCATATCTTTTTCATCATGTACCCATAGTATTGGACCTTTATAATTAGCTAAGGCTCTATCAGCTGCAAAATAATCCATGGTATGATTTGTTTTGCTGCTAACATCTTGTAAGAATGCAGCTTTTGTTACTTCATTTAAATGCATCATCTTAAAAAAGTTGGCGAAAGTGGTGGTGGTTTTTGTGGCTGGGGCTATCAATACAAATTTTCTTGCTTCTGCCTGATCTATTTTTTCAGCGATCATAGATAAAGTAAGTGCCCCAAGTGAATGACCTATAAAATGATGGACAGGGCCCGCTTGTTCTATGATCTTTTGAATGGCCTCTTGGTAGACTACCACATGAATATGTTTCCCTTCGCTTTGGCCATGAGCTGGCGCATCAAAAGCCAATACACGATAGCCCATCTTAAGCAATGGTGCAATATAGTGTTCAAATTTATAGGCGTAACTGCCATATCCATGCGCTATTAATACTGTTTGGTCATTTGGTTTACTGGGTAACCATTCAAACCCATGAATTTTGGTTTGATCCGTCAAAACCACTTTTCGCTTTATTGCATGGTGGAAAATAGCGGGGGCTTTTCGTTTTTTGTATTTAGGATAGGGGGTGCAAAAAAG
>CAMBDE010000007.1 GCA_945865295.1 Chitinophaga pinensis
CCATTTCTCAATGCTTGATCCCAGATAAGAAGATCACCCACTGTAGAATAAATATTTCCATCTCCAACAACTTCATCCAAGGAAGTAAGATCAAATGTATTCCAATAACCATCTTTATATTTCATACCATAAACCCTTGATTTTGGTGACATTGGCATCTGCACGGTTTGAACATAGGTATTTTTAAGTCTCAGTGGTTGTACGATGCGCTTATTTAATAATTCCGAATAGGTTATTCCACTAATGTTTTCCAGAAGCACTGATAAAACTGCATAGCCAGTATTACAATAGTTGAATTTTTCACCTGGGACTGAATTTAAAGCTGGCTTATGTTGAGCAATGAGTCTTAATAATCTTTGATTGTCTATTGTATCATTTATTTTGAGGGTATCTTTTATCCAATCAAAATATTCAATCATGCCATGTGTTTGATTAAGCAAGTGTCTTATCGTAATATTCTTATATGGGAAAGTAGGAATGTACTTGTTTACATTGTCATCCACTTTCAATCGACCCTCTTGAACGTACATTAAAATTAATGAAGCGGTGAATGTTTTTGAAATGGAAGCAAGATTAAAAGCAGAGGATAAAGTAAGTTGATGACTGGTTGTGCTATCTGTAAACCCAATACTTTTTTCATAAAGCTTTACCCCATTTTGTGCAAGAAGAATATTGCCATTGAATTCATGTATTGAATGAAGGCTGTCAATTGATTTGTCAAATTTTTTAATAAGTTGATCTATTGATTGCGCATGTAGCATTGTTGAAAAAACAATACCAAAAAATAGGCACAAGCACTTTCTAATATAGTTGGCACTTTTATTCATAAAGCAGGCAATTATTCTGTTATTCAAACCTAAGAAAAAATGGACAAAATGCCTAACCCAATTGTCCTCGATGTAGATTAGTAAGCTTTTGGGTAGATTTTTAATTAGCATCATTTAGGAAGGTCAATTATGGGTTATACCAAAATGGAGGTGACCGGATAGATTAAGATAAGATGATTACGAATGCATTGACGATTTTTTCTTATATTAGTACTATGAGAACATACCAAAAACTTCGCTTTAGTTATACGGGATGTATAACTAAGTTTTTCATCCTTATCTGTGTTTTTACAGCCAATCATGTAGCTGCACAAACAGTCATCGAGAAAATAGTACTGGAAGAAACCAAAAACTCGCAATTGCAAGTTTTGGCGCATGAGTTATTGGATGGTATTGGGCCAAGACTCGTAGGCACACCTCAAATGAAAAAAGCCAATGAATGGGCAGTCGATAAATATACCAGTTGGGGCATTACTGCGCGCAACGAGCAGTGGGGTGAGTGGAAAGGTTGGGAGCGCGGCATCACGCATATCGACATGCTTTCTCCAAGAGTTAAAAGCTTAGAAGGAACGCAATTGTCTTGGAGTCCTTCTACAAAAGGGAAAGCGGTTAAAGCAGAAATTGTTATGATTCCTGATGTAGCTGATTCATTGGCATTTGCTAATTGGTTGCCTAATGTGAAAGGGAAGTTTGTCATGATTTCTATGAATCAACCCACAGGAAGACCCGATGATAACTGGCAACAATTTGCTACAAAGGAGTCTTTTGATAAATTAAAAAAAGAACGCACTGAAATGACGGATGCTTGGCGTAAACGCATCAGTAAAACTGGTTTTTCATCAAGAATGCTGCCTATTATTTTAGAAAAAGCAGGTGCTTTGGGTATCTTAACCAATAACTGGTCAAGTGGCTTTGGGGTAGATAAAATATTCAACGCCTACACTACAAAAATTCCAACTGTTGATATTGCTTTGGAAGATTATGGCACTTTATATCGCTTAGTAGAATCTGGAGACAATCCTATCATTAGCATTCAAACTGATTCTAAAGATTTAGGCACTGTTCCAAATTTCAATACCATTGCCGAAATAAAAGGAACCGAAAAACCGGATGAATATGTCATGCTTTCTGCGCATTTTGATTCTTGGGATGCTGGACAAGGTGCAACCGATAATGGCACAGGTACTTTGACAATGATGGAAGCGATGCGTATTTTAAAACTGGTTTATCCAAATCCTAAGCGTACTATTTTAGTGGGACATTGGGGTAGTGAGGAGCAAGGCTTAAACGGTTCAAGAGCATTTGTAGAAGATCATCCAGAAGTGGTTGGTAAACTACAAGCATTGTTCAATCAGGACAATGGCACAGGTAGAGTTGTCAATATTTCTGGACAAGGATTTAAATATGCGGGTGAATTTATTTCAAGATGGTTAGCTGCAGTGCCTAATAGTATGAAAGATTCTATTAAGACAACATTTCCTGGTTCACCGGGTGGTGGTGGAAGTGACTTTGCTTCTTTTGTAGCAGTAGGTGCGCCAGGTTTTTCATTAAGTTCGTTAAACTGGTCTTATTTTAATTATACTTGGCATACGAATAGAGACACTTACGATAAAATCATTTTTGATGATTTAAAAAATAATGCAATGCTTACTGCAATATTGGTGTACATGGCTTGCGAAGACAACGCAACCTTCCCAAGAGACAAAGTAGACTTAGGAACCAATAAGATTACAGGACAACCCCTTCAATGGCCAGCGCAAGTTAAAGCAACGCGAAAAGGGCCTATTGCACCAACGAATTAACAAGGATGATTCAATAGCTAACGCTATATCATAAAAAAGGACTTACATTCAATTGTAAGTCCTTTTTTTTATGCAACAAGTTTTTAGTTATTGCATAATCACTTTCTTTAAATAATAGCCATTTGGATCAATGATAGGAGGGTATTGGCTTGTGATTTTTAATCCTTCTTTAGTAAGTATTTTCTTTTCTATTTTATTGTTCACCATCAGATCAACAGGCAGGTCCATCACATAATTAGCTGGCGTAATTTGATATTGTTGGTATCCTATTTCTTTTACATTAAAATCTAAAGTAGAAGTTGTTCTTAAATAGAAATCAAAAAATGGTTTTAATGAATACCCAGCTGCATTCGTAAATAATTCCTCTACATCTTTTGAGACGACAAAATTATCATAAGTGTATTGAGGATCTGTAGCTAATTTTTTTAAAGTTGGAAAGAATATTTGATCTCCAATTACATAACGCAGGCTATGCATAAAAAATGCACCCTTTGTATAAATGTCGTTGCCTGCATAGGTTTCGTCTTCGGATAATTCTTCTCCACCTACCATTGGTTTTTTAAATTTAATACTCTTTTTAAATGCAGCCATTTTAGCGTGATAGGCTTCTTCCCCTCCTAAATCATAGTAGGCAAGGGCTTCGGCATAAGTACCAATGCCTTCCTGTATCCACATATGCGCCCAGTCCTTATTGGTTACTTTGTTAGCCCACCACTCATGTGCGTATTCATGAAACAAGTTATCGGAATAGGCATGACCTCCTATAGTACGGTATTCAAACTTATTGTTAAAGGTAATCATGGTTTGATGCTCCATCCCTGAATTAGGTACTTCTGCTATGCCAATTTTTTCCTTATACCAAGGGTACTCCCCAAAATATTTTTCTAAAATTTTTGAATCTCTAATTTTAGTTTCAATTAATTTTTTTGCATGCATCGTATCTTCTTCCAATACATAAAATTCAATTGGAACGATATTACCATTGATGGTGGTATAAGTATCTTTTGCCACTTTATATTTACCAATATTGAATACCACACAATAGTTACTAATGGTATAATTGGTTTTCCAGAAATAGGTTGCTTTATTATTTTTGATAGTTGTTTTTTGTAATAATCCAGGACCAGCTACGACTAAACCCTTAGGCACGGTAATATGCATATCAACGCCTTCATTAGGCTCGTCACTTGGGTGATCCTTGCAGGGGAAATACATTCTGCCCCCTTCTTTTTGAATATTAATTGAAACCCAATCGTTGCCTATGCTGTCTTTTGCCCATGTAAATCCTCCTAACCAAGGCGGCCTCACTGCAACTGGTGGAGCGCCTCCGTAATGAATAGCTACCAATTGCTTACCTACATTGAAGCCAGCATTAGAAGTAATAAATATTTTATCATCCATTTGTTCGAAACGAACTTCCTTTTTATTGACCAATACTTTTGTCACTTTTAATAAGTGCACCAAGTCCAATAAAATAGTATCAGTTTGCTTAGATAAATTGAGGGTGACAATGGTGTTTCCCTGAATCGTTCTTTGCTCAATATTGACATCCAAGTTGATATCGTAGTGTCTAATATCCATAATGGCCTGAAGCGGCTTAAGCTTTCCTCCAGAGGATAAATAACTAAGATCCAAACTGTTTTGCGCGAACAGGGCATTTGTAAAAAGAATACAAAACAAGGCAATAATATTTTTCATAGTTGTAATGTTGTTTCTAAATCTAATTCATTTATAGCAACTCGCAAATTCTTACTATATTTAAATACCTATTTTTAAGGTCATTTATGATAACAAAAATCAAAAAGTACGCATTCACTGCAATCCTATTTATAGGGACTTTTGGCCTTTTAAATGCCCAAAATACAGAAACCAAATTAGTGTTATTAGGAACGGGCAGCCCCTTCGCAGATCCTACTAAATCTGGCCCTTCATTGGCAATTGTGGTTAATAATACCTCCTATATAGTGGACGCTGGTCCGGGTGTGGTAAGAAGGGCAGCGCAAGCAAAAGAACTTGGGTTTCCATCATTGGAGGCGGCACAATTAAAAACGGTATTCATTACACATTTACATTCCGATCATACCATAGGTTTGGTCGATATCATCTTAACGCCTGCTGTTTTAGATCGCAATGCACCTATCAGTATTTATGGACCTGTGGGCATAAAAAAAATGACAGCTGATTTAATGCGTGCTTATAAAGAAGATATAGCCATCAGAATCAATGGGTTGGAAAAAGGAGATGCGATTGCTTATCAAGTGTATACAAATGAAATCAAGGAAGGGCAGATTTATAAGGATAGTAATTTAACAGTAACTGCATTTAAGGTGCAACATGGTCAATGGGATCATGCATTTGGCTTTGTGTTTCAAACAAAAGATAAAAAAATTGTGATCTCTGGTGATTGCACTTATAGTGAAAACTTAATAAAATTTGCAAAGGATTGTGATATTTTAGTACACGAAGTGTATTCCGATGCTGGATTAAAAAAACGTACGCAAAGATGGCAGGATTATCATTCCACATTCCATACTTCTACTTACCAATTAGCCGATATTGCCAATCAAGTAAAGCCAAAACTACTTGTTCTGAATCATCAACTAACTTTTGGTACCAGCTTGCAAAGTTTGTTGGATGAGGTGCAGTCTAAGTATAAAGGCGTCGTAGTAAATGGGTCGGATTTGGATATATTTTAATACATTCCTTTTCCAAAAAATTTCTTAATTTGAGCGTCACCTACATTCAATTTTAAATAAAAAATTATGTCTATTTTATCCAATTACAGTGATGGTTTTTTTGATGTGAGTGCAGCGCATGGCTTTCTTCCAGTAAAAGCGCCGATGGTAAAATTGCCTAGTAATTATGCGGACTTGCAAGCTGTATTGGATAATATGCCTGTTGTGTTAAATGAAACTGAGTTTGGGTATTTAAATACGGAAGATGGTATTGTCGCGCCTACTTTAGCGATTCAAAATCATTTGGCTGCCGTTGAAAAAGAGGAGGACATTTTTGTTTTACAAGCCTTATTTAGATCCTATAGTTTTTTAGCTTCTGCTTATTTATTAGAACCTTCCTTTCAACAATTTAGAAAAGACGGGAAGTACGGAAAAGCAAGAAATTTTTTACCTGCAAATATTGCACAGCCTTTTTGTAAAGTAGCTGATAAGTTAAATGTGTTTGCTTGGCTAGATTATCATTATGCCTATTCATTAGGTAATTATCAAAAGCTAGACGAAGCTGGCGACTTGAATTGGGAAAATATTACCATGTGTAACCGTTTTTCGGGACAGCCCGATGAGGTTGGTTTTATTATGTTGCATGTAGATATCAATCGATTTTCTGCCAACCTAGTTGGGACTGTGATGCAGACTATTCAGGCATTGGATGGTGGAGCAAAATCAGTTGGCGATTTGCTAGAAAAGAATTGGTCCACGATGAAACAAATGAATGAGCGCAGAAAAGAGATGTGGAAGGCTTCAAGATGGCAACGATACAATGATTTTAGAATTTTTATAATGGGTGTTAAAGGTAATACCGAATTATTTGGCGATGGCGTAGTGTATGAAAATGTATGGGATGAGCCAAAAGCTTTTAGAGGACAAACGGGGGCCCAGGATGACATTATCCCAATGCAAGATATTTTTTCTGGGGTCATTTTTTATTACCCTCAAAATGAACTCACAAAATACTTACTAGACCTTAGACTGTACCGCCCAACCTGTGTACAAGACTTTTTCAAAGACCTTGAAAATTCAATGAAGACACTACATCCAAAAGGCTTGATGGGTAAATTAGTAGAAAACAAAGATGTCACTGGGCTTTGTTATTTATTAGGGATTTTAGAAGAGATCTATCATTTCAGAAATGGACATTGGCAGTTTGTTCAAAAATACATCATGGCCAATACGAAGTATGCTATGGCGACTGGAGGCACACCAATTACATCTTGGATTCCAAATCAAATCTTATCTGTCATTCGTCAGATGGAAGATGTAGTAACCGCTATCAATGAAATTGGAAAATCGGATCAAGAAGAGGCCAATGCTATTTTTGAGCATAATGTTAAATTATTGCCTACCAAAAAAGGGTTGATCAATGGACAACTTGAGCTAATTCATAAAAACGACTTTTCTGCAGAAGCAGTATTTGCTTTGAATCAAAAGTTCGGCTATGATGACACTAAGTAATATAATTACTTTTCAAATTCAATAAAATGCTCTGAGGCATATTCGTCGTCGCCTGGTTTTATTCTTTTAACAAAAAAACGTGCACGCTTTCCAAGTTTTACAGAAGTGTATCTTTCTTTGATATCATTCGGGTCATTTAATGGTTGTAAGGAAGGGTACCATAAAATATATCCTGGTTTCTGAAAAACCAATTCAGGTTTTGACCAATCTTGGCTATTGTTTCCAGCACCTAAGTCTTTATGTTTATTAAAGGAGATATAGATTTTATCTCCTTGCCATGACTTTCCTTCCACTTTACCCATCATCATCACCCAACAATTCAAATAAGTATTCCAACTAACCGATGGTCCCCAATGAAATCCACCTGTTGGTGATGAAGCCCCACCGCCACCTTCATTGATTGGAATTTGTAATGATCGAACTGGCACTCCATAACTATCATAAGCAATAGAGAAAGATTTGCCATCCCATCTTTTTGCTTTTCCAACTGGGTTGTCTAAATCTTTCAAAGCGATACGTGCGATACTTATACATTGACCACTCCACTCTTTTTGTACCTTATAAGTTTTTTCATCATACACGCCAGGATAACCATACTCTCCATAAAATAAATATAAATAGTCCCCACTCGCAACTGCAGACGGGTCGCCTACACCACCCGCAAATGTATTTGAAGTATTAAATGGTTTTCGAATCATCCTTGGATCATAATCCTCAATAAAAATGCCTCTGTTATCCCAGCTTTTACCACCATCTACCGACTTCATCACGCCAATTCTGCAAACAGCTGCAGGACTTTCTGGACCAGTTAAACCCTGCGGCCAACGTATATTTTTATATCCTTCTTTGTTAATATAATCGTATGGCAAAGTGCTAGGATAATTTTCGTTATGATAAATTCCATACAATGTTTTACCACTCATATCTTTTGAATCTTGGTAAACAGTTTCAAACCATACAGCCCCATGCAATCCTTTCTGGCCTATTGGTACGTTGCTTGGCATCTTAGGATTGAAAAACTTACTAGCAGGATTTTTAAAAACAACTTCTGCATTTTCTCCATCTGAATACTTTAAATCTTTCGCGTAACCCCATAATGGGTCTTCGCCATATTTGCCAGGGAAGATTCTAAAGGTATCGCCTATCCAAACTTCTGCCATATTACAATCCACAAAAGAATTGAATGTAATTTTTGGTGCAGGGATTAACCTAAACTTTGGCCTCGTATCCGCATTTTGACTTGTATTCAACTTAGATGGAGATAAAAGTCCTATAAAGAAGGTGAACCAAGAAAATAAAATTAAAAATTGCATTTTATTTCAATTTATTGTTGATCTATTAGTTGATATAAATTTAAGCAAAATAGTAAAATCCACAAACACTAGTTTAAGCACTAGATTCTGCTAATTATATCCCAGCTATGACGTAGAATATCCAATTTAGGGTTTTATTTCATTATCCTGCAGATCCAACTTATCTTTGTATTACTAATATACAGTTATGCTAGATGCAATCATTCCATTAATCTCCTTAATTTCTTTAGAAGTTATTTTAGGTATAGACAATGTAATTTTCATTTCCATTCTATCCGATAAATTACCAGATAGTCAAAGAAATAAATTAAGGTATTGGGGATTAGGCTTAGCCATGGTCATGCGATTGATTTTGTTAACCTTGATTTCTTATATTTTAAAATTAGATCAAAATTTATTTACCTTATTTGAGATCAAATTTTCAGGTAAAGGATTGATCTTAATTGCAGGAGGTCTTTTTTTAATTTACAAAAGTACAGTGGAGATTTACCACAAAACAGAATTAGCAAATCAAACTGGTGAACCCAAGGTTTCTAAAACCAGTAGCTTTAAAAGACTTTTATTAGAGGTCATTTTATTAGATCTAGTTTTTTCAATTGACTCCATCATTACAGCCATTGGTATGGCACAGGAACTTTGGGTGATGTATACATCTGTGATAGTGGCTGTGGTGATCATGATTTTTGCTTCACAGCCAATTAGCTTTTTCATTAAAAAACATCCTTCCTTTAAAATATTAGCATTAAGCTTTTTGATGATGATTGGATTGTCATTGATTGCAGAAGGCTTTCATCTGTCAATACCTAAA
This sequence comes from Chitinophaga pinensis, assembly GCA_945865295.1. Lineage (GTDB taxonomy): Bacteria > Bacteroidota > Bacteroidia > Chitinophagales > Chitinophagaceae > Sediminibacterium > Sediminibacterium pinensis_A. The sequence continues at coordinate 8,938 of CAMBDE010000007.1, forward strand.
GGCTATATTTATTTTTCAATGGCATTTGCTTTTGTAGTTGATATCATTCAAATGAAGACGGTAAAGTAAGCATATGCAATCTCCCGTATTTTTAATTACGCCTCCTTTTACACAGTTAAATACGCCCTATCCCGCAACGGCTTATATCAAAGGGTTTTTAAATACCAAGGGGATTCCAAGTGTTCAAGCAGATCTAGGGATAGAGGTCACATTGGCTATGTTTAACAAAGAAGGGCTTACAAAATTATTTAAAGCCATCAAATCTAAAGAATGGGAGCTTAGTCCAAACTGTCAACGGATACTTGCACTAGAAAATAATTATATCAACACCATCGATCAGGTGATTTTATTCTTACAGGGTAAGTTAGATACCATTGCACACCTTATATCTTCAAGAACTTTTTTGCCAGAAGGGGATGCATTTGATCAAATGGATGATTTAGATTGGGCATTTGGTGCCATGGGAAAGCAGGATAAGGCCAAACATATTGCCACCATGTATTTAGAGGATTTGGGTAATTTAATTAAAGAGACCATTGATCCTCATTTTGGTTTTAGCAGGTACGCCGAAAGTTTGGGAAGATCTGCAAATACATTTGACGAATTATATGCGGCTTTAAATGCGCCAGTGACTTATTTAGATATTATTTTATTAGAGATCTTAGAACAACATATCCAAAAAGTACAACCTAAATTGGTTTGTATATCGGTGCCTTTCCCTGGTAATTTGTATACTTCTTTAAGATGTGGTCAGTGGATTAAGCAACATCATCCAACGATTAAAGTAGCTATGGGTGGTGGCTTTGCCAATACCGAATTGCGTTCACTGTCGGATCCAAGGGTGTTTGAATTTTATGATTTTATCACATTGGATGATGGAGAAACACCTATCGAATTATTGATTCATCATATTGATGGTAAAATACAAGTACAGGATTTAAAGCGTTGTTTTACTTTATTGAATGGCGTGGTTACTTATATCAATGAGTCCATCCAGTCTGATTATAAACAACATCAATTAGGTACACCAGACTATGATGGTTTATGGTTGGATCAATACATTTCTGTGATTGAGTTGGTGAATCCAATGCATAGTTTATGGAGCGATGGAAGATGGAATAAATTAACCATGGCCCACGGATGTTATTGGGGAAAATGTACTTTTTGTGATATTTCATTAGATTATATCAAGACCTATGAACCAGCTACTGCCAGTTTATTAGCTGATAGGATGGAATTGATGATTGCGCAAACAGGCCAAAACGGTTTTCATTTTGTAGACGAAGCTGCGCCACCTGCATTGATGAAAGCATTGGCAATTGAAATTATAAAACGTAAACTAGTTGTAAGCTGGTGGGCCAATGTGCGTTTTGAAAAAAGCTTTACACAGGATCTATGTATTTTATTAAAAGCTTCTGGATGCATTGCAGTGAGTGGAGGATTAGAAGTGGCATCGGATAGATTACTTGAACTCATTCAAAAAGGTATTACAGTGGCACAGGTTGCGCGCGTAAGTAAACATTTTAATGACGCGGGTATCATGGTACATGCTTATTTGATGTATGGTTTCCCAACTCAAACGGTACAAGAAACGGTGGACGCCTTAGAGATGGTGCGTCAATTATTTGAAACCGGAGTTTTAAAATCTGCCTTCTGGCATTTATTTACCATGACGGCGCATAGCCCTGTGGGCTTAGCGCCAGAAAATTATAAAGTCAAAAAAGTTTCAGAAACCATAGGCAGTTTTGCAAACAATGATATTGCACATATTGATGCTTCTGGAGCCAACCATGAAATTTTTGGGTATGGTTTAAAAAAAGCCATCCTCAATTATATGCATGGAGCTTGTTTTGAATTTCCATTGCAAAAATGGTTTGAATTTAAAATTTCAAAAACAAGTATCGCACCTAATTATATTCAAACTCAGTTGGATGCGGTAGAGATTGGTTTAAATAACTATAAAGCCATTTGGACAGGGTTAATGCCTACTTCAACAATTGTACAACGAGCAAAAAAGGGAAGTAAGTGGGCCGAAATGAACCTGCGTTTTGAAACCAATAAAAATACAATCTCAATTCAAGTGGATCCTGAGAAAGGAAAATGGTTCATGCAATTATTATCAACCATCCATGTGGGATTGTCTACTGGTATGCCATTGGCGGATATCAAGACCAATTATGTAGCTGCAGGTTTGGAAGACTTTGATTTGTTTTGGGATAATAAACCAATCAATACATTACATAAAGCTGGGCTGTTAAGAATTTAAATACAAGACTAAGTCCATCCCTGGTCCAAACATTAATTAGGGAATCTTATACATTAGTCAGAAAGTAAAGCCTGATTCATCCCTTTTAAATGGCTAAATAAAATATTAATGCTATTTTTGGGTCTAATACAAAGCATATGGGATTCGCAATCAATAAAAAAATAGCCGATAAAAAAACAGCCTCTAGCGCAAAAACCAATGTGCAAGCAGGGGGTAGTTCAAAATTTATCGCAAAGGCAAGCACCAAATCTTCTGGTGCAAGTAAAAAACCAATCAAAACAGGTGGATCAAGAGGTAGTTGATGCATAGGTTCTAATATTTCCCTCTTAGAATCACAAACGATATAAAAAGGCCCTAAAAGGGTCTTTTTATATGTTAAATATTAATATTTTAAATATTATGTTAAATATATATGTAATTATATTTATATATAAATTAAACAATTATCTAATTTTTTTATAAAATAGGTTAACAAAAAAAATTAAACTAGCTATTTTTAGTGTAAATTCACAATTCATTAACAAATCTTTATTTTTTTTTAAAGGTTTATATTCAAAAATTTTAATCACATGAAGAAAAATTTGTACCTGATGCTGGCTATGTTCTTTTCATTGAACATTGCCCTAGCTCAAACTACAACTGTAAACGGAAAAATTACGGATGCCAAAGGTGCACCAGTAGAAGCCGCTACAGTTAGAGAAAAAGGCACAAGCAATGCTACTAAAGCAGATGCGAATGGTGTTTTCTCTATCACAGTTAAACAAAATGCTGTTTTGCAGGTTTCTGCTACAGGTTTTGCAAACTTAGAAGTACCTGCTGCTAGTGCAAGCAGAATTATTTTAAACGAATCGGTAGACAATTTAACTGAGGTTATTGTTACAGCCCTTGGCGTTAAAAGAGAGAAAAAAGCGCTTGGATATGCTGTGCAAGAGGTAAAGGGTGAAAACCTAACTATTGCAAAATCAACTGACGTAAGTACTGCTTTGGCAGGAAAGGTTGCTGGTGTGCAATTGGTAGGATCTCCAAGTTCTGCTTTTGACAATGGTAGTATCTTAATCCGTGGTGTTACTGGTTTAGGACCACAGGAGCCGATATTTGTTGTTGATGGAACCATTACCAATCAATCAGCTGTTTTAATGGATAACGTTGAAAACTTATCTGTGTTAAAAGGTCCTGCTGCAACTGCTTTGTATGGTCAACGTGCTGCGAATGGAGCCGTTGTTATCACAACTAAAAAGGGTACTCGTAAAAAGTACAGTGGCGTTGAATTAAACTTAGGTGCAACATTTGAAAATATTGCATTGTTACCTCCATACCAAAATCAGTATGCAGGTGGTTATTCTTCATCTTACACTAACAAAAACACTTTGGGTGCTGGTTATTTAGATGACCAAGGTTACTATATCTTCAACTACGATCCTGCTGCACATCCTGCATCTTGGGCTGCGTTCCAAGGTCAAAGAATGTTAGAGTATGGAGCAGATGAGAGCTGGGGACCAAAAATTGATGGTAATCAATACCGTGCTTATTGGAGTTGGTATCCTGGTGCTGAATTTGGTAAATTAACACCAATGGTTGCACAACCAAATAACGTAAAGAACTTCTTCCAAACTGGACTAAATTTGAATAATTCTGTGGCATTCACTTCTGGTGGAGAATCTCATAACATTAGATTAACATATGGTAACCAGCAAAGAACATTGGTGGTGCCTAATGCAAATAGAGACCAACACCAATTAAGTGTGAATGGTTCATTTGATGTTGGTAAAAAATTAACAATTTCAACTGATATCACTTATACGACTTCTTATACAAAAGGAGCACCTACTGAAGGATACGATTTAACTGGATTAAACGTAACACAAAACTTCAACCAATGGTTTCAAAGACAATTGGATATGGAGCGTATGAAACAATATCGTGAGCCTGATGGAAGCGTAAACTCTTGGAACATTGGTGACCCTAATGCAACAGGCGATTTTGCAACCTATGGTGTTCCTGCATATTGGGATAACCCTTATTTTGTTGTAGCAGAAAATTTTAAAACTCAAAAGAATAATAGAATTGTTGGTAATGTAGGTTTAAACTATAAAATCAATAGTCATTTAAGTGTTCAGTCAAACGCAAGAATGAATACTTATTCCAATGAGAATGATGCAAGAATGGCAAATGGTTCTTTGACTTTGCCATATTATACTCAATTGCAAAACCAATTTAAAGAGATGAACTATGAGACAAACATCGTTTATAAAAACAAGTTTGGTGATTTCTCTTTTGATGGATTAGCAGGAGGTAATATTAGAAGAAATAGCTACAGTCAGATGTCTTTAGCTACTCAAGGTGGATTGAGTTCTCCTAACTATTTTGATATTGCAGCTTCAGTTGCTCGTCCAAGTTTTTCTAGAAGCTATGAGAAGAAGATTGTAAACTCTGTTTATGGTAAAGCTTCTTTTGGTTATAGAGACTTCTTATATGTAGAGGGAACCATTCGTAATGACTGGTCATCTGCTTTGCCAGTAGAAAATAATTCTTATTTGTACCCTTCTGTGAGTTCAAGTTTCATTTTCACAGAGTTCTTGAAAACAAATTGGTTGAGCTATGGTAAATTACGTGCTTCTTATGCGAGCGTGGGTTCTGATTTAGGAGCACACTCTTTAGATTTAGCAATCAATAATGGTAATTTCTACGGAAGTAATGCTTCTGTAACAATCGGTAACCAATTTAAAGGAGGCGGTATCCGTCCTGCTTTAACAAAGGCTTATGAAGCTGGTTTAGAATTGAAATTATTTAAAAAGATTGGATTAGATGTAACTGTTTATCAGAATAACAATACTGACCAAATCTTAGGTATAGATGTTTCTTCTGGAAGTGGATTCTCAACTGCTCAGATCAACGCTGGTAACATCGTAAGTCAGGGTATAGAGGTTTCAATTAATGGTAAGCCTGTTGAAACAAAGAACTTCGTTTGGGAAACTAGCATTAACTGGGCTAAGAATCAAAACGAAATTAAAGAGTTAGCGCCTGGTATCAATACTTACTTGTATGCTACTAACAGATATGATACTCGACTAGAGCATAGAGTTGGTGGTCAATGGGGTACTTATTATGGTAGAAAGTGGAGAAAAGATCCAGCTACTGGACAAAATTTAATTGATGCTACTGGTCAACCTTTGTATGATATCAACCAAGAAATTGGTACAGTATTACCAAAATGGACTGGAGGTTTATTCAATACATTCCGTTATAAGAATATTGATTTAGCATTCTCTATCGACTTCCAAAGTGGAGGTTTATTCTATTCTGAAACTAGAAACTTTAACACAGGTGCTGGTCTTTCTCAAGAAACAGTGGGTGTAAATGACAAAGGCTTTGATTGGAGAGATTATCCAGGATCTTATACAACTGCTACCGGTAATGCTGGTAATGGCGGTATTCGTATCCCAGGTATTTTTGCAAATGGCGCCTTGGCAGGAAAAGAGAACAATAGATATATTTCTGCTCGTGCTTACTGGTACACTGCACGTCAACGTGACGCAAGCAATGTATTATTAGATGCATCATATATTAAACTACGTGAAGTAAGATTAGGGTATAATTTTCCAACTTCTATGTTGAAAAAAGTACCATTTGCTAAAACTGCAAATCTTGGATTTATCGTGCAAAATGCATGGTTGATCTGGGCTACAACTAAGCAATGGGGTATTGATCCATCTGAGTTAGAAGTGTTCTATAGAGAAGGCGGACAGCTTTCTTCTACACGCCAACTTGGAGTTAACTTACGTGTAACGTTCTAATGCATAATTAGTACAAAACTTTTAAAAATAATAATGATGAAAAAAATATTAATTCTTATCGTAGTCCTTGCTACAATGCAGAGTTGTAATAAGTTTGGTGATACCAACGTATCTCCAACACTTCTTACACAAGCATCTACAAGTTCGTTGCTTACCAATGCTCAGCAAGCGATGAAATCTGTTATGTTTAATAACAGGTTAGGTAACTTATATGTACAACATTTGTCTGAAGGTCCTTATCCTGGTTCTTCATTATACAGTGATCGTAACGCAAGTTTCGCATCATGGTATGTTGGACCATTGTATGATTTACAGACAATTATCAACTATAACAATGCTGGTTCTTCTACAACAATTGGGAATGGTTCTAAAGCCAACCAAATTGCTGCAGCAAGAATCATGAAGGCGTTTTACTTTTTAAGAATGACAGATATCTGGGGTGATATCCCTTACTCTGAAGCATTGAAAGGTAGTGCTGCATATTCTCCAAAGTATGATTCTCAAGAATCTATCTATACAGATTTATTTAAAGAATTAACTGAGGCTGTTGCTCAAATTAAAGAAAGCGAAGCTGGTGTTGTTGGAGATGTGATCTTTGCTGGAGACATGGCTGCTTGGAAGCGTTTTGCGAATACCACTCGTTTAGCTATGTCTGTTAGATTATCAAAAGTGAATCCTACAAAAGGTAAAACTGAATATGCTGCTGCGATTGCTGCTGGTGTAATTACTAGTAACGCACAAAATATCATGTACAAGTTTATAACTGGGGATCCTCTGAACTTTAATCCTTGGTATGATAACTATTCAGTTAGTAATCGTAACGATTATGCTATTAGCAAAACAATGACTGATTATATGGAGCCAAAAGCTGACCCACGTTTACCAATTTTTGGTGAAGTATTAGCAAGTGGTGTTGTAAAAGGTTTACCATATGGCAGAAACGCTGCTGTAAATATTCCTGCTGCTTTTAGCCGTATTGGAACCTTTTTCAGAAGTCAAGGTTCTCCATTGTCTATCTTCAACTATGCTGAAGTTTTATTCTTACAAGCTGAAGCTGCTAAATTAGGATATATAACAGGTGGTGATACAGAAGCGGAAACAAAGTACAAAGCAGCAATCAAAGCTTCTTGGGAAATGTACGGTGTGTATGATGCTGCAAAGTATGATGCTTACATCGCTAATGCAGATGTAGCTTATGCAAGCGCAACAGCACACAAGCAAATTTTAACTGAGAAGTGGGTACATAACTACTTAAGTTCTTGGGAGGTTTGGTGTGATTGGAGAAGAACTGGATTCCCTGTATTAACTGCTGCAGTTGATAGAGTGGATTCAAGAGGTATTCCTTTCCGTTTAGGTTATCCCCCAACAGAAGCATCTTTAAACCCAACCAATTATAAAGCTGCTGTTGCAATTTTAGGTGGAACAGATGATAACTATGGTAAAATGTGGTGGGCTAAATAATTGAGTCTCTTTTGAGTCTTAAAACAAAAAGGGGGATCGTGAAAACGATCCCCCTTTTTTATGGCTTTTATTTTTTTATTTTATCACCTCACCTTCAATAGTCAATTCGGCAGGTAATTTTTGTCCAGCAAATTTCACATTTACTTTTTTTCTGAATGCACCAACTGCAGGCGCAGTATAGGTAATTTTGATGGTTCCTTTTTGCCCTTTTAAAATAGGCTTCTGGTCGTATTCTGGTTGGGTGCAGCCACATTCTGCGTTGGCAAATTCTATCACTGCAGGTCTTGCATCGGCGTTTGTATAAGTGAAGATCACAGACTTATTAACGCCTTTTGAAATTTTCCCAAAATTATGGGATGCTTTGTCAAATTTAACACCCGATTGAGCAGCACAAAATAAAGCGGCAAGAGAAAAGCTAAGGGTGAGAATGTACTTCATATGGGTATAATTTTAATTGTGTTTAGTTAAGCCAATGGATCAAAATTGAAGCCTTGGCTGATTAAATCTCGCTCTAAATTATTGAAATTTTGGTAATTATCTGTTTTTATGTGTTTCTTGATTTTTATTGCATTTTACCCCTATTTTTGTCAAATGGAATCCAATTTAGAAGCTGTATCTAATCAGGACATGCTTTCGTTTGAAGCATTTCGAAAAACTGTATTAGAGGACTACCGAACTGCGCTTGCAAGTAGAGAAGTGAGTTTGTTGGGTAGACGTGAGGTATTAACAGGGAAGGCCAAATTTGGCATCTTCGGCGATGGCAAAGAAATTGCTCAGGTAGCACTTGCAAAATTTTTTCAAAAAGGTGATTTTAGAAGTGGTTATTATCGTGATCAAACTTTAATGTTTGCTTTAGGCACTTCCAATATTGGTGACTTTTTTGCACAATTATATGCAGACGTTGAAAACGATCCATACAGTGGTGGTCGAAACATGAACTCGCATTTTAGTACCCCTTTTGTGAATGATAAGGGTGAATGGTTGCCACTTGCCGATACTTATAATGTATCTGCAGATATAGCGCCCACTGCAGGACAAATGGTGAGGGGACTTGGATTGGCTTTTGCTTCTAAATTTTTTAGAAATGCAAATCCGGATCCTGCATTTGAAGGTTTAACCAATCAAGGAAATGAAGTTTGTTTTTGTACCATAGGAGACGCAAGTACATCTGAGGGACATTTTTGGGAAACCATCAATGCTGCAGGTGTATTACAAGTGCCATTAGCGGTCATTGTCTATGACGATGGATATGGCATTTCTGTTCCAACCGAATTGCAAACGACCAAAGGATCTATATCAGAAGCATTGGCTGGATTTGAAAAAAAACCAGGCACCAATGGCATCAAAATATTTACAGTGAATGGATGGGACTATGCTGCACTTTGCGAAACCTTTGAAGAAGGGATTTCTTATACGCGTACAACCCATACGCCTGTTGTATTTCATGTAAAAGAATGTACTCAGCCTCAAGGCCATTCAACAAGTGGAAGCCACGAAAGGTATAAAACTGCAGAAAGATTAGAATGGGAAAGAAACTGGGATTGTAATAAACAAATGCGCGCTTGGTTGATTTTAAATGAATTGGCCACTGCTGAATCATTGGATCTTTTAGAATCAGAAGTCAAGCAAGATGTTCGAGATCAAAAGCAAGCTTCATGGGATTTATATATTTTACCAATCAAATCAAAAATTCAAGCAGCAGCTGATTTAGTATTTTCTGGTTTACAACAAGACGCACCATTGTATCGCATGATGCAAGAATTGGTATCCAACAAAGAGCCCTTAAAGAGAGAATTATTTAGACTTTTAAATATCGTTTTGGAGCAAATGCCACAGCATCCTAATGCAAAAGCAATTGGTCAATTATTAGCAGATTATCATCAAGAGCAAGCACCTTTTTATAGTAAGTATTTATACAACGAAGGTCCAAAGAGCGCATTGAATGTGCCTGTGGTCCCAGCAGTCATGGATGCAAATCCAAAGCAGATGAATGGGTATGAGGTCTTGAATCAATACTTTGATCACTTGTTTGCCAACAATCCTAAAGTGGTCGCCTTTGGTGAAGATCTAGGAAATATTGGAGACGTGAATCAAGGCTTTGCTGGATTGCAAGCCAAGTATGGAGTGAATAGAATTTTTGATACAGGTATCAGAGAGCAAACTATTATGGGTCAAGCACATGGTTTAGCCATGAGAGGCTTGAGACCAATTGCTGAAATTCAATACTTAGATTATTTAATGTTTGGTATACAAACATTAAGTGACGACGTGTCCACTTTACATTATAGAACTGTTGGAAGACAAAGTAGTCCTGTGATTATTAGAACAAGAGGACATCGACTAGAAGGGATCTTCCATAGCGGCTCACCCATGGGTATGATTGTTCATGCATTAAGAGGGATGTATGTTTGTGTGCCAAGAAATATGGTGCAAGCAGTGGGCATGTACAATACATTATTGAAAGCCAATGATCCTGCAATTTTAATTGAATGTTTAAATGGCTATCGATTAAAAGAAACAGTTCCATCCAATATCAACGAGTTCACTGTTCCATTGGGTATGCCTGAGATCATAAGAGCTGGAGCCGACATCACCATTGTATCTTATGGTTCTACTTTAAGAATCGTGGAAGATGCAGCAGTAAGATTAGTAGCATTGGGTATTGATTGTGAAGTGATAGATGTGCAAACACTTTTACCATTTGATATCAATCATCAGATAGTGGCTTCACTTAAAAAAACCAATCGAATATTGTTTGTGGACGAAGATGTACCTGGAGGTGCGACTGCGTATATGTATCAGCAAGTCATTGAAGGACAGGGTGGATACAAGTGGTTAGACGCAAGTGCGAGGACTTTATCTGCTAAAGCACATCGTCCAGCTTATGCAAGTGATGGAGATTATTTCTCCAAACCAAATACCGAAGAAATTATTCAGGTAGTGAAAGAAATGATTGCAGAATAAATACTTCATTCATTCATTCATTCAATAGCCTTCTAATTGTTCCGTGTAGCTTAAAGAACCCAACCTGAATCTTAAAGGAATTTTAATTTTCTTTTCCAAGGCGCGCTCTTGATTGCAGAAAAAACCTGTTTGTGTGGTGTAATAGTTTGCTGCAACTTTATTTTGTATGGTATAGGCCCCTTTTAAAATAGCCGTTTGCGCTGTTGTTGGATTTTTTTCGGTCTTCCAATATTCCTTTATATTCTTTATATTCAATTTTTGCGCAGCAATGGTCTGCGTAAAAATGAAACATAATATCGTGATGGTAGTTTTCGTAGTGGTTGGTTTTATCCCATGTTGTGAAATACTTTGTTCACATCTTCATCTTCTTCTAACCTTTCAATTAACTTACTAATATCTTCTGCTTGTTCATCAGTTACAGGCACCGTGGTGCTTGGGATCCACTCTAATTCAGCAGAAATAGCAGTGATATTTTTTTCCTCTAATGCTTTTTGTAAGTTACCAAAGTCGGTAAACGCACATCTTAATACGATGATGGGGTTGTCATTGTCGTCGTTACTTTCTCCTAATTCATCTAAACCATGGTCAATCAATTCTAATTCCAAATCATCCATGACCAATCCATCTGGGTTTAATTTAAACACGCCCATTTTCTTAAATTGAAAACTTACGCTACCACTATTTCCCATGGCACCATTGCCTTTATTAAAATGACTCTTTACATTGGCAACTGTTCTTACATGATTGTCCGTTGCTGTTTCTACTAATAAAGCAACACCATGTGGTGCATAGCCTTCGTATAAAATTTCTTCGTAGTTAGAAGTGTCTTTGCCCATGGCCCTTTTAATGGCTGCTTCCACACGGTCCTTAGGCATGCCTACACTTCTTGCATTCTGGTAACATCTTCTTAAGGCAGGGTTATCATCTGGGTTAGGGCCTGATGCTTTTACGGCAATCACAATTTCTTTACCTATGCGGGTAAACTGCTTTGCCATACGATCAAAGCGTTTAAACATGGTTGCTTTTCTTACTTCAAATATTCTTCCCATAATTGTTCTTTTAAGTCTGTAAAAATAACACAAAAAAAATAGTCCCGAAAGTCGGGACTATTTTAATTTATCTATAATCGGATTATTTATTCAATTTACTTGTCTTCTTACTATATAAGAAGTACACAAATAAGCCTACGATCATCCATAAAAAGGCAACCTTAAGTGTTTGCATGTCTAGCGCAAAAATCATCGCTAAGCAAATTACAGCACCTAAAATAGGTACCAATGGCACCAACGGTGTTTTGAATGGACGCTCCATATCTGGTGATTTACGTCTTAAGATCCAAATACCTAAGCTTACCAATACGAAAGCAAATAGGGTTCCAAAACTTGTTAAATCACCCGCAACACTTCCTGGTACGAAAGCAGCAAATAGACCTACAAATACAAATAGGATCCAGTTAGATTTATACGGAGTTTGGTATTTAGGGTGTAAATCGCCAAATGCTTTTGGCAATAAACCATCCTTACTCATAGAATAAAAAATACGGCTTTGTCCCATCAACATCACTAAAATCACAGATGAGAAACCTGCTAAAATCGCCACTGTCACTGCAGTCGCTAGCCAGCCATATCCAGTCATATAAGTCGAAATAGCATAGGCAACAGAGGCTTCTCTTCCTTTTTCTGGATCTACGAAATCCGTCCAAGGGGCAACACCTGTTAATACGTGTCCAAATAAAATATACAATATTGTACATACCACCAAAGAGCCTAAGATACCAATTGGCATGTCTCTTTTTGGATTTTTTGCTTCTTGCGCAGCAGTTGAGACTGCATCAAAACCAATGAATGCAAAGAATACAATGGCAGCTCCACCCAGTACACCACCCCAGCCATGCTTAAAGGCGCCAGAATAATCTGCAATCACTTTACCAGCACTATCTGTCACAGCAGCTTGACCTGCAGGAATCAAATACGGAGTGTGGTTTTCAGGCTTGATAAACTGCCATCCTACCGCAATGAATATAATTACAATCGCTACTTTGATAAATACAATTACAGCATTCACCATAGCGGATTCTTGAGAACCTTTAATCAATAATAAAGTCAATGCTAAAAGGATCACCAATGCAGGCGCATTCATGATACCAGAATGTGCCACACCTAAACTATCTGTGAAGCTTTCAAACGGACTATGGCTCCATTCATAAGGTATGGCGCCTCCCGTCAGCTTATTGAGGTATTCACTCCAAGCGATAGACACTGTTGCAGCACCTAAAGCATATTCCATAATTAAGGCCCAGCCAATGATCCAAGCGACTAGCTCACCCATTGTTACATAAGAGTAGGCATAAGCGCTACCTGCAATAGGGATCATCGCAGCAAATTCTGCATAACATAAACCTGCAAAAGCACAGCCTACTGCAGCAATAATAAAGGATATAGTCACCGCAGGTCCAGCTGCCTGACCGGCTGCTGCAGCTGTTCTTACAAACAAGCCAGCACCGATAATGGCACCAATGCCTAATGCAATTAAATTACCAGCACCTAAAGTGCGCTTTAATCCTTTTCCACCATCATCTGCCTGAGCTAACATGGCGGACAAATCTTTCTTTCTAAATAAACTCATAATATAATTGGTTTCTATTTGAGTCGAAAAGTAGCATTTTTTTCGCAAATATGGAGCTGTTTTAGCTAAAAAAAAGGGGCAAACTCAAATTTTGGAGACGGTTATTTTTTTAGAACTTATGTGGTATATTGCAGCACTAAGCATCCTATGAAAAAATCTAACAAACTAACCATATACATCGTCATCGCGATGGTGGCAGGTGCCATTTTGGGCTACTTTATTCATGAAGGTAAGGACCAAGCAACCATTGATAGCTTTGCTAAAAACGTGAAGCTACTCACTACGATCTTTTTGAGATTGGTTCAAATGATCATCGCACCATTGGTATTTACGACATTGGTTGTAGGGATTGCAAAATTGGGAGACCTTAAAACGGTTGGACGCGTAGGTGGTAAAGCTTTATTGTGGTTTATATCTGCCTCCTTAATTAGTTTATTGATTGGATTGGTGTTGGTGAATCTTTTAAAGCCAGGTGAGGGGTTGGATTTAACTGTAGGGGATACCTCGGGTGTAAAAGATTTAATGGGTAAGACCCAGTCCTTTAGTGTGATCAATTTTGTGGAGCATGTATTTCCAAAGAGCATGTTCGAAGCCATGGCCACCAATGAAATTTTACAAATCGTCATCTTTAGTATTTTCTTTGGGGTGGCGGCCGCAGCAATTGGAGAACCAGCAAAAGGATTCATTAAAGCATTGGATACAGTGGCGCATATTATTTTAAAAATGGTAGGCTATGTGATGAACTTTGCGCCATTGGGTGTTTTTGGTGCTATTGCAGCAGTCATTGCAACAAAGGGCTTAACCATTTTCATTTTTTATGGTAAATATTTATTGTACTTCTTAATAGGGATTGGTGTCTTATGGATTGTGCTTTTAGGAGTAGGCTATTTGATTTTAAAAAATCGTGTGCCTTCCTTATTAAAGCATATTACGACACCACTGGTGATTGCATTTAGTACAACAAGTAGCGAAGCTGTATTTCCAAAATTAACCGAAGAGCTGGAGCGATTTGGTTGCAAGGATAAAATTGTTTCTTTCATTTTGCCATTGGGTTATTCCTTTAATCTGGATGGCAGTATGATGTACATGACATTTGCGAGTATGGCCATTGCACAAGCTTATGGCATCCATTTAGATATTGGAACGCAATTAACCATGTTAGTTGTATTGATGTTAACGAGCAAGGGGATTGCGGGTGTGCCAAGAGCTTCGTTGGTCGTTGTTACAGCGACTTGCGCTATGTTTAATATTCCTCCAGAAGGCATTGCATTAATCTTACCTATTGATCATTTTTGTGACATGTTCCGTTCTGCAACCAATGTATTGGGAAATAGTTTAGCAACCACCGCAGTAAGCAAATGGGAAGGGGAACTAACAGAACCACAATAAGTTTAATTTTATACCATCTAGCATGATCACTTTATTAGAAGCATTTCATTGGAGTCAATTGTTACAGCCACAATTTTATATTGAGCATGGCGGACTTTGGCTTATTTTATTAGTCGTTTTTGCAGAGACCGGATTATTTGCTGGCTTCTTTTTGCCAGGAGATAGTTTATTGTTTGTGGCAGGCATTTATAGCGCGCCCTTGGCTGCAGAAATTTATGCTTCCAATAACGAATGGGTTAATTTATTCATTCTATTTATATTTATTTCTACTGCGGGTATCTTAGGTAATTATGTGGGGTATCTTTTTGGTCATAAAGTAGGACCTACCATGTTTGATTGGAAAGAAAATCTTTTTTTCAAGAAAAAATATTTGATCCAAGCAGATGAGTTTTATCAAAAACACGGAGGAAGAGCCATCGTCATCGCAAGATTCATTCCTATCATAAGAACATTCGGTCCAATTTTAGCAGGTATCGTAAAAATGGATAAAGCTAAGTTCATGTATTATAATGTGATTGGTTGTTTAGCTTGGGTGGGCAGTATGCTATGTTCCGGGTATTTTTTACAGTCATGGATTTTGGCTCGTTATAATTTTGATTTAAAAAATCATTTAGAAGTCATTGTATTAGTGATTGTGGGTATCACCACCTTACCTGTGATCATTAAAGTCATTTCACATCGCGCAAAAAAAGCGTAATCAATCAATTTCTAGTATGAATAATAAGCAAATTGGACTTTTTTCTTTGCCTGTATTTGTAGCTGCACTAGGTTATTTTGTAGATGTGTATGATTTATTATTATTCACGATTGTTCGCCAACCAAGTGTACTTGCAGTTGGATCCACATTAGAAACCATCATTGTAGATAGTGCGCATATTATTAACTGGCAAATGTCAGGATTATTAATTGGCGGTATTTTATGGGGTGTGATTGGTGATAAGTTGGGTAGATTGAAAGTGTTATTTGGCTCCATCCTTTTATACTCTGTGGCGAATATCGTTACGGGCTATGTGCAAACAGTAGACCAGTATGCGTATTGCAGATTCATTGGGGGCATTGGCCTTGCAGGAGAATTAGGTGCAGGTATTACATTGGTTTCAGAGATGTTACCAAAAAATAAAAGAGGTATTGGTACCTCAATGGTAGCAGGAATTGGTTTATCTGGAGCCGTCTTTGCTTATTTTACTTTTAAGTATACCCAGGATTGGAGATTGTGTTATAAAATTGGTGGAGGATTAGGTTTCTTTTTATTGATCTTGCGTGTGCGTGTTGCCGAGTCATTTATGTTTGAGTCTATTAAGTTGAGCAAAGCTGTCAAGGGCAATTTCTTTATGTTTTTCACTTCTTACAAAAGATTTTCAAAATATATTAAAGCCATTTTAATTGGGTTGCCAACTTGGTTTGTGATAGGTGTCATGGTCAATTACAGTAATAAATTTGCTACTGGGTTGTATGGTAATAATTTAATTGATTCTGGTAAATCTGTGATGTTCGCTTACATTGGTATTGCTGTTGGTGACTTATTAATAGGCTGGGTGAGTCAATATTTTGAAAGCAGAAAAAAAGCTTTGTTTTTATTTTACATGCTCAGTATAGTTGGGATGGTCTTATTCTTTAGTGCCTTCAACAATAGTGATTCAAGAATGTATGCCATATGTGCTTTCTTAGGATTTAGCACAGGTTATTGGGCCATCTTCAATCAAATGGCAGCCGAACAATTTGGCACCAATTTAAGAGCCACTGCAGCAACCACTATTCCGAATATGGTACGCGGCGCTTTGCCATTGATTAACTTTTTATTTTTAGACATCTTGCAAAAGTCAATGGGTTGGACCATCGTGCAAAGTGGTATTGTAACCGGTAGCATCGTAATGGGTGTCACCATGCTTGCATTTATTTTTACAGAAGAAACCTACCATAAGGATTTAGATTTTCTGGAGCAGGATCATCCTTTACCGTAGTTTAGATTTTTTTAAAATAGCAATCGATTAAATTGTTAAGCACTATGCGCTTATTATTCATCCGTTTTTCTTCTATAGGGGACATTGTATTCACCACGCCTGCTATACGTTGCGCCAAGCAGCAAATTCCAGGCGTAGAGATCCATTTTTTAACGAAAGCGGCTATGAAAGCGGTGACAATTGGCAATCCATATATCGATCAATTCCATTATTTTGATAAAGACTTGAATGCTACAATCAATCAGTTAAAGGCGTGTAATTTTGACTACATCATTGACTTGCATAAAAATTATAGAACTTACCAAATTCAAAAGGCATTGGGTGTACCAAGTTTATCCTATGAAAAGCTGAGCCTTCAAAAATTTTTATTGACGAAGTTGCATTTGAATTTCATGCCGGTGAGGCATATTGCAGATCGCTCTCTAGACGCATTATCAAGTTTAGGTGTCGTGAATGATGGAAAAGGGTTGGATTACTTTATCCCTAAAGAGACTGCGTTAAATGCCACTGCGTTACCGGCTTCTTTTGAGTCTGGATACATTGCTTTAGTGATAGGTGCATCCTACACTACAAAAAAATTACCACTTAGTGCATTGCAAAATCTATGTCATAAAATTCCTTATCCTATTGTATTAATTGGGGGAAAGGCCGATGAAGCAGAAGGCGCTGCTGTGGAAGCGATCAATCCAATTAAAATATGGAATGCTTGCGGAAAATTTAATTTAAATGAATCAGCCATCTTGGTAAAGCAAGCCAGAACGGTCATCTCACACGATACTGGATTTTTATATATTGCTTGCGCCTTTCATAAAAAGACGGTGGCCATTTGGGGTGGGACTTCTCCTGCTTTGCAAGTGGAACCTTATTATCCAACAGTGCAACAAGAAAGTAAAAAAACTTTGAGCGCTGAAATTGGACTTACTATTTTGAATAATAACGAATTGTATTTTAATGCGATTGTTCCAAATCTGACTTGTCAACCCTGTTCCAATTACGGCACGAACCATTGTCCCCAAGGACATTTTGCATGTATGCAACAACAAGACCTTCAATCCATTGCAGATAAAGCGATTGCTTATTTTAAAGAAATAATTGGTTAATCACTATTAAGTGATCACCTGCTTAAATAATAAAGCCTCGCATTGCGAGGCTTTATTATTTATATTCAAGTACAAAGATTATAAAGTCTTCAATACATCGTTCATGCTTCTAACTGCATCTGCACTCTTATTGAATGCGGCTTGCTCATCTGCAGATAAATCCATCTCCACAATCTTTTCCCATCCATTCTTTCCAATCACAACAGGTACACCTAAGCAGATATTTTTTTGACCATACTCGCCGTTTAAGCTTACGCAACAAGTGAATAATTTCTTTTCGTCACGTACAATGCTTTCTACCAATGCGGCTCCTGCTGCACCTGGTGCATACCATGCCGAAGTGCCTAATAACTTAGTCAAAGTAGCACCACCCACCATCGTATCATTGATGATTTGTTCTTGATGCGCTTCTGACAAGAATTTTGTTACTGGAATGCTATTCAAAGTTGCATGTTTGATTAAAGGGATCATAGTTGTATCTCCATGTCCACCTATTACAATGGCGTTTAAGTCAGAAGGGCTGCAGTTTAAATGTGCACTTAATTGGTATTTGAATCTAGCACTATCGAGTGCACCACCCATTCCAATGATTCTATTTTTTGGTAATCCTGTAGACTGCAATGCTAAATAAGTCATTGTATCCATTGGGTTACTAATAACAATTAAGATGGCATTTGGAGAATGCTTTAAAATATTTTCACAAACACTTGTAACGATACCAGCATTGGTGCCAATTAATTCTTCTCTTGTCATGCCTGGTTTACGTGGTAAGCCAGAAGTAATTACAACCACATCTGAGTTGGCTGTTTTAGTGTAGTCATTGGTACTACCGATAATGCGTGTATCAAAACCGATTAATGCAGCAGTCTGCATCATGTCCTGTGCCTTGCCTTCTGCAAAGCCTTCTCTTATGTCTAATAAAACCAATTCAGAAGCCAATTCTTTACGTGCAATATTATCTGCACAAGTTGCTCCTACAGCGCCAGCGCCAACAACAGTAATTTTCATATCATTTAATTTTAAGTTTCAAATAAATTTAATCGGGATAAAGTTAGTTATTTGCCTCCTATTATTTTAAGTAATTCAGGTACTTTTACCCCTTGTTCAAATACTTTTAACAATTGACCTTTATCATACAATGCTACAAATGGGGTCATACGAGGTCTAAAGAATACCGGGATAGAAAATTCCGGATCCCTTCCTACAATTACATTGGATTGCTTGTCCAAGCCATATTTAGTTGCGAAGGCTTTAATATCAGCCATTTCCTTATAACTATTCCAAATAAAGAAGACCGATTTGAACTTGTCCGCATTCTTTGTCAACTCAGTTGCTTCATCTTGGCAATGAGAACAGTCTGGGCTAAATATAATGATACAAGTGTACTTGGTTTTTGGAATTTGAGTGTTATTAAACGTCTTACCAGTAGTCAAATTAAGGGTGAATTTTGGTAAGTTTTTGTCTTTCAAAAAAGGGGCATTGGGATCAATATTTTCTTGAGCAGACAAAGTCATTGTAGCAAATAAGCTTACAATGAATACAGATAACAGGGTAGTTACTTTTTTCATAATTTATTTTTTTTGTGCCAACATGCGTATGGCTTTTGCGTCTTGTAAAAATCCAGAAGCGAAGATAAAATCATTCAATAATTTATTTTGACTAAATATGATATCTTGATTACTGCCTTCCCATTCTTTTTTTCCTTTATTTAAGTAGATGATATATTCCCCAATTTCCATTACACTATTCATGTCATGGGTAACAACCAGGGTGGTAATATTAAACTCCTTTGTCAATTCTTGAATCAATTGATCTATAACAAGAGATGTTTGAGGATCTAAACCTGAATTTGGTTCGTCACAGAATAAATATTTTGGTTCTAATACCAGTGCTCGAGCTAGACCCACACGCTTTTTCATTCCACCACTTATTTCCGAAGGGAATTTTTCATTGACTCCGGTTAAATGAACACGATCTAAGATTTGATCGACTTTCACTAATTTTTCAGCCTCCGTTAAATCACTAAACATATCTAAAGGAAATTTGACATTCTCTTGGACAGTCATAGAGTCAAATAAGGCATTGCCTTGGAATAACATACCAATGCTATTTCTTAATGTCTTTTTTTCCTTTTTGGTTAGTATAGCAAAATCATCCTGATCAAACATAATTTTACCCTGATCTGCTTGTATTAAATCCACGATACATTTTATTAAAACGGTTTTACCACTTCCGCTTGCGCCAATTATTAAATTGCAAATACCTGGTTTAAACTGCGCACTCACATCGTCGATAATCACTTTATCGCCAAAGGCTTTGTAGATATGTTGAATTTCTATCATTGGGTTATAAAGGTACTTGTAAAGATAATAGATCTTCAAATTGATCTGCCCTACTTATGAGTTTTACTACTCCTTTTTGATGTAAAACCTGTGCTGGTTTGAATCTTGCATTGTAATTACTGGCCATTTCATAACCATAAGCACCTGCGTTGTAAAAAACCAATAAATCACCTTCTGCTATCTCAGGAATGGCCCTGTCCCAAGCAAAAGTATCTGTTTCGCAAATATTACCTACAACGGCATATTGTTTCAGTGGATTATTAGGACTAGTGATATTATCTATGTGATGGTATGCGTCATAAAACATCGGACGAATTAAATGATTTAGTCCTGTGTTCAAACCTGCAAAACTAATCTCTCCCGAAGTTTTTAAGACATTGACTTTGGCAATAAAAAATCCTGCTTCGCTGACCATATACTTACCTGGCTCAAACCATGCGGTAAATTGACGTCCGAATTTCTCTGATAGCTGCTTCATCACCTTATTTACCTCCACACCTAATTGGGCCATATCGGTACCTTGTTCACCCGGCGCATAAGGCACTTTAAATCCACCCCCAAAATCCAATACGTTTACCGTAGGAAAATGAGGAAGTAGGGTATCAAAAACGGCTGCAGATTTCATAAAAACCGCTACATCTTTTATTTCACTTCCAGTATGAATATGTAAAGTATGAATATGGATCTTGTATTTTTCTTGGATCAATTTTAATGCATCCAATTGGGTGAGTGGAATACCAAATTTGCTTTTAATGTGTCCGGTAGATATTTTTAAATTTCCTCCTGCCATGACATCCGGTCTAATACGCACCCCTATGGCTTTTGTCCCGCCAAATGCTTGACCAATTTTTTCTAAATTAGATAAGCTGTCAATATTCAGGTTCACGCCTAATTCAACAGCAGTGCTTATTTCATCAAACCCAACACTATTGCTTGTGTATAAGATATTGTTTGGTAAAAATCCTACATGCAAAGCCAATCTAACTTCATTGATTGAGCTACAATCAATATTGCAACCCATGTCCTTGATTACTTTTAAAATATGAATATTGGTTAAAGCCTTACATGCGTAAAAAAATTTTGTTTGAGTGGACTCAAACTGCGTGCATAAATCCTGGTATTGTTGTTCAATTTTTTCTGCATGGTACACATAGAGTGGTGTCCCAAATTTTTCTGCTGCAGCATTTAAAGTATTGTAAGAAAGACTTGCGTTCATGCTATAAAGATACGGCCAGAACTAGGTTCTGGCCGTATCTTAGTTCAATATTTTTATGAAAAATCTCCAGTTTCTTCCTCAGTATTAGGAGACTCGGCTTGTTCGTTTTCTTCAGCTAAAGCTTCAGTTGTTTGCTCAAAAACGCTATTGTCTGTAAAGTCTTCTGGCTTAATCACAGTCGCTTCTACAATTTGTTCTGCCAATACTTCTTTAATCTTTGGTAAATCTTCTGTCGAGTTGATGCCAAAATAGTCCATAAAGTTTCTAGAAGTAGAATAGATCAATGGCTTGCCCGGAAGCATTTCATTACGACCACTAATCACAATCAATTCCTTTTCTAACAATTTCTGCATCGAATAGTCGCTGTTCACACCTCTAATGGCTTCCACTTCACCCTTTGTAATAGGTTGCTTGTAAGCAATGATGGCTAAAGATTCCAATGCAGCGTTGGATAAACGCTTCAAAAACTTGTCACCGTTCAATTGTGCAATAGTAGAGTGGAAAGTAGGCTTGGTTAAAAACTGCCATCCACCACCGCTTTGCTTTAATTCAAAAGGATAGTATTCGGTACTGTATTTTTCTTGGATACCTTCTAACGCAGCTTCAACCTGCTCTAGCGAAATACGCTCTTCTAAGAATCCAAAAGCAGTATTGATTAATTCGGTGATATCATTTGCATTCAATGCTTTATCACTTGCAAAAACCAAGGCTTCGATATGCGGAATGATTTGACTTATTTCCATAATACTTTTGCTTATCCGTTTAATGCAGCTGCACCACTTACGATCTCTGTTAATTCAGTCGTAATGGCCGCTTGTCTTGCACGGTTATAAGATATTTTCAATGATTTCAACAATTCGTTGGCGTTTTCACTTGCTTTATCCATCGCCGTCATTCTAGCGCCATGCTCACTTGCATTGGCATCTAAAACAGCTTTGAATAATTGGGTGTTCAATATTTTAGGCATCAATTCTGCCACTAAAGCTTCCTTTTGTGGTTCAAAAATGAAATCTGTTTTTTTAGCATTTGCTTTCTTTTCCATTTTTGGAATAGGTAAGAAAGGTTCTGATTTAAATTCTTGTGTTGCTGCGTTTTTAAATTCGCTATACACAATCTCAATGGCGTCAAACTCTTTATTTTCAAAGGCTTTCATGGCAGCTTTCGCAGCAGCTTGAACAGTCTCGAATTTTAAATTTAAAAAGATATCTTTAAAATCTGCATTCGTATTAAATCCTAATTTACTTAAACTCTCGTATCCTTTTTTACCAATGTTCCAGATGGTTATATTTTGTGTTGGATATTTTTCTGCGATGGTTGCGCGGGTCATTTTTACCAAGTTGGCATTGTATCCACCACAAAGTCCACGATCAGAAGTTACGACAATAAATAACACATTGTTCACGGTACGTTGATCTGCTAGGGCCAAATTCATATCTCCCTCTAAGCTACTAATGATATTGCTTAGCATATCTTGTAACTTGCGAGCGTAAGGTCTCATTTGGGTAATGGCATCTTGTGCACGACGTAATTTGGCAGCACTCACCATTTTCATTGCTTTGGTGATTTGCTGTGTACTTTGGGTACTTTTAATCCTACTTCTAACTTCCTTTAATTGTCCAGCCATAGTGCTTGTTTATTAGGCGAGCAAAGGTATCATTTTTTAGCCAATTTCCCCCTCAAACCGCCTATAACTTAATTTTTTGATCCAACCTGCCTTAAAATCATCAATTCCACCCCAATTACTTATCTTTGAAGCCCCTTGATTAACAAGGACAAACACCCAATTTTAGCGAGAATATGTTGCAAATTATCAATAAACTATTTGGCGGATCTAAAAGTGAGAAAGACGTCAAGAAAATACAGTATTTGGTTCCAGTGATCAATGGCCATTTTGAGGCGTATAAAACCCTTAGTCATGACCAATTGAGGAACAAAACGGAGGAGTTTAAATTCCGTATTAAAACACATCTTGAGTCCATTGACCAAGTGATTGCAGAGGCTCAAAATAATGCCGAGGCTTTAGATATTGCCGATTTATTAGGCAAAGACGCCATTTACCAAGAGATTGACAAATTAAAAAAAGACCGTGACCAGGCTCTAGAGGAGGTCTTGTGGACGATTTTACCCGAAGCATTTGCAGTGGTGAAAGAAGCAGCTCGACGTTTTACAGAAAATGAATCTTTAACTGCAACAGCGACCGATATGGATCGTGACTTGTCTGTTAAAAAAGAATATGTCACCATCCAGGGGGATCAATCTGTTTTCCAATCTACATGGAAAGCTGCAGGCACACCAGTGAGATGGAATATGGTGCATTATGATGTGCAGTTGATTGGTGGTATCGTTTTACACCAAGGAAAAATTGCAGAGATGTCTACTGGAGAAGGAAAGACATTGGTGTCTACGCTGCCAGCTTATTTAAATGCTTTAGCAGAGGAAGGGGTGCATATTGTAACAGTCAATGATTACTTAGCAAAAAGAGATAGTGAGTGGAATGGAACCATCTTTGAGTGGTTGGGTATTACGGTAGATTGTATTGATAAGCATCAACCTAATTCTGAGGACAGAAGAAACGCCTACAGAGCAGGGATCACTTATGGTACCAATAACGAATTTGGATTTGATTATTTAAGAGACAATATGGTGCATACACCAAACGAAATGGTGCAACGTAAGCATCATTATGCGATGGTGGATGAGGTGGATAGTGTATTGATTGATGATGCGCGTACGCCTTTAATTATTTCTGGTCCAATTGGACATCAAACTGGGGAACAACAATACTTCCAATTAAAACCAAGGATTGAACAATTGGTGGATGTACAGAAGAAAGTGGCGAATCAATTTTTAATTGAGGCAAAAAAGAAAATCAGCGAAGGCAATGACGATCCTAAGGATGGCGGATTGGCCCTATACCGTGCTTTCAGGGCTTTGCCTAAAAATGGCGCTTTGATTAAATATTTAAGTGAGCCTGGTATTCGTGTTAAACTACAAAAGGCCGAGAATTATTATTTAGCCGATCAGCAAAGAGAAATGCCCATTGTAGATGAGGCTTTGTATTTCCATATCGAAGAAAAAAATAATTCAGTTGAATTAACAGATAAAGGTTTAGGATTAATCACTGGCGCCGGAGAAGATTCAAATTTCTTTTTATTACCTGATATCAGTGTGGCATTGAATGCAATTGATGTGGATGTAAATATTCCTGCCCAGCAGAAGATGCAACAAAAAGAAGTCATCATTTCTGATTACAGTATTAAAGCGGATCGAATTCATACAGTGAATCAATTGTTGAAGTCCTACACTTTATTTGATATAGATATTGAGTATGTGGTGATGGATGGTCAAGTGAAGATTGTGGATGAGCAAACTGGTCGTATCATGGAAGGTCGTCGTTATTCTGATGGCTTGCACCAAGCGATTGAGGCCAAAGAAAATGTGAAGATTGAAGCTGCAACACAAACTTATGCAACCATCACATTGCAAAACTTTTTTAGAATGTACCACAAGCTAGGTGGTATGACAGGTACTGCAGAAACAGAAGCATCTGAATTCTGGAGTATTTATAAATTAGATGTGGTCTCTATCCCTACCAATATTCCTGCAGTACGTATAGATGAGCAAGATTTAGTTTTCAAAACCAAGCGTGAAAAATTTGGTGCGGTGATTGAATCTATCGAAGCATTGCGTGCAGACGGCAGACCGGTACTAGTGGGTACCACATCAGTAGAAGTGAGTGAATTATTAAGTAGAATGTTGCGTCAAAAAAATATTCCACACAATGTGTTGAACGCAAAACAACATGCTAGAGAAGCACAAGTGGTTGCCGAAGCAGGTTTGACTGGCGCTGTTACGATAGCCACCAATATGGCGGGTCGTGGAACGGATATTAAATTAAGCCCCGAAGTAAAAGCAGTAGGTGGTTTGGCAATATTAGGTACAGAGCGTCATGACTCTCGTCGTGTTGACAGACAGTTAAGAGGTCGTGCCGGTAGACAAGGTGATCCGGGTTCTTCTCAGTTCTTTGTTTCTTTAGAAGACGATTTAATGCGCATGTTCGGAAGTGAGCGTATTGCTAAAGTGATGGACTTTGCAGGATATAAAGAAGGCGAAGTGATTCAACATAGTATGATTACCAAGTCAATTGAACGTGCTCAGAAAAAAGTGGAAGAAAATAATTTTGGTGTAAGAAAGCGTTTGTTGGAATATGATGATGTGATGAATAAACAAAGAACGGTGATTTATAAAAAAAGAAACCATGCTTTGTTTGGTGAACGTTTGGCATTAGACCTAGACAACGCGTTTTATCAAGTGATTGAAAATTTAAGTTTCACGCACAAAACCACCAATGATTTTGACGCCTTGAAATTAGCCTTGATTGTACAAGTTGGATTAGACACCAAAATCACTAAGGAAGAATTTGCTGCACAAAAAGAAAATGACTTGGCTGAATCATTGTATCAAGAAGCGATTGCGCATTATGAGTATAAGAAAAAAGATATGATGCAAAATAGCATCCCTGTCTTTAAGAATATCAGAACCCAGGAAGGAAAGCATATTGAAAACGTGATTGTACCTGTGAGTGATGGTAAAACAGTCTTCAATGTACTGGTGAATCTTGATAAAAATTTAGATACCAAGGGCGCTTCCTTAGCGACTGAATTTGAGAAGTCCATTTCGTTGAGTTTGATTGATGATGCATGGAAAGAGCATTTACGCGCGATGGATGATTTAAAACAATCAGTTCAAACAGCGACTTACGAACAAAAAGATCCATTGGTGATTTATAAAATGGAAGCATTTGAATTGTTCAGAAAAATGGATATTGCGATCAACTATAAAATGGTTCAATTTTTATGTCATGCGCATATTCCTATCGAAGCGAATGAGGTAAAAGAAGGACGTCAACAAAAAACAGATTTGAGTAAGTTGAGTGCCAATAGAACAGAAAATGGTACGCCAACAGAGAATGAATACCATGATAAATCTACTCCTAAACAAGCGCCTGTTACAGTGGGTCCAAAAATTGGACGCAATGATCCTTGTCCTTGTGGTAGTGGAAAAAAATACAAAGCATGTCACGGTAAAGACATTGCTTAAAAATTAATTTATGCTGCCAGTCAATCAATACATCGATCACACAATACTAAAACCAACCTGTTTGGTGGCAGATATTCATAAGGTTTGTGATGAAGCAAAAATGTATGCCTTTGCTGCAGTATGTGTGCCTCCTAATTTTGTAAAACTGGCAAAAACACTCACTGCAGGAACGGATGTGAAAGTAGCCACAGTGATTGGTTTCCCGTTTGGTTATAGTGCCACAGAGGCTAAGATTGCAGAAATTATTTTAGCCATGGTGGATGGCGCAGATGAGTTGGATGTGGTGGCCAATATTTCGGCCATCAAAAACGGAGACTGGATGGCCATTGCCGACGAGATTAACCATATCATGCCGGTGATTCGTTCTAAGGGGAAGATTGTAAAAATCATTATTGAATCGGGTGTCTTAACAGACGACGAGATGATGAAATGTTGCGATATTTATGGCATAGCAGGAATTGATTATCTAAAGACATCCACAGGCTATGCAGAAAAAGGGGCAAGTGTAGAAGCTGTAAAATTGTTCAGAAAATATTTACCTGAACATATTCAAATTAAAGCGTCAGGAGGTATTAGAGATTACGCCACTACAAAATCAATGATTGATGCAGGCGCCACAAGAATAGGATGTAGTGCAGGAGTTGCGATTGTTACTGGAGCACAAATTGATCAAACAAAAAGTAATTATTAAGCTATGTTACTCGATAAAATTAAAATCTTAGCAGCGCAGCATCAAGCAGACAACATTGTAATAAGAAGACATTTGCATGCGCATCCAGAATTAAGTTATCAAGAATTTGAAACAAGTAAATATGTTCAAGCACAATTAACAGCTATTGGTATTCCTTTTACTGTGATTGCAACCACAGGCGTCTTAGGTATCATTGAAGGAAAAAATCCTTCTAAGCGTGTGATTGCACTTCGTGCGGATATGGACGCCCTTGCGATTATAGAAGAAAATCAAATTGATTATAAGTCCAAGCATGATGGTGTGATGCACGCCTGCGGACATGATGTGCATACCACTATTTTATTAGGGGCTGCCAAAATTTTATGGAGCCTGCGTGAAGAATTTGAAGGTACTATAAAATTATTATTCCAACCAGGAGAAGAAAAAAATCCGGGTGGTGCCACTTATATGATTCGGGATGGTGCTTTGGAAAATCCAAAGCCTCATGGTATTGTTGGATTACATGTGCATCCAGGATTGAATGAAGGGAAACTAAGTTTTAGAAAAGGACGCGTGATGGCCAGTGCGGATGAATTGTATATTTGTATCAAAGGTCCAGGTGGACATGCTGCGACACCTCATCAAACAGTAGATACTATTTTAGTAGCTGCGCAGTTGATACAAAGTTTACAAACCATCATCTCTCGAAATAGAAATCCTCAAAATCCTTCTGTGTTGTCTATCTGTTCTATTCATGGTGGAAATACAACCAATGTAATTCCAAGTGAAGTAAAGTTAATGGGTACATTTAGAGCCATGGATGAAGTATGGCGTTTTCAGGCACATGATTTAATGCTACAACAAGCAAAAGGCATAGCTTTAGCGACCGGCGCTGAGATTGATTTTAGAGTTGACGTTGGCTATCCAACTGTAGACAATGAGCCAATGATAACAGAAGCGGCTTGGAAATTGGCGGATGAATATATGGGAAAGGACAATGTAGAAGAAACAGAAAAAAGAATGGGTGCCGAAGATTTTGGGTACTATTCACAAGTCATTCCAGGATGTTTTTTCCGCTTAGGGGTCAGGAACGAATCTATGGGTATTGTTCATAATGTACATACACCACATTTTAATATAGACGAAGCAGCCATCCAACAAGGTGTTGGTATGATGGCTTGGCTGGGTGTTCAGTTATAAACAATTTTCATTTTTAAAATTTATTCATGTCAGATACAACTAATAGCAGCAATAAAGAAAAATTAAGAAGAGAGCAAGCCTTAGAATACCATGCAGCTGGAAGACCAGGTAAGATTGAAGTGGTTCCAACAAAAGAGGCAAAAACTCAAAAAGATTTATCACTTGCATATAGTCCTGGTGTTGCTATTCCATGTACAGAGATTAAAAATAATCCCGCAGATGTATTCAAGTATACCGCTAAAGGAAACCTAGTAGGGGTGATTACCAATGGTACTGCTGTATTAGGTTTAGGGAATATTGGTCCCTTGGCAAGTAAGCCTGTCATGGAAGGTAAAGCCGTATTGTTTAAAATATTTGCAGACATTGATGTATTTGATATCGAGATCAACGAAACAGATCCAGACAAATTTGTAGAAATTGTAAAAGCATTAGAACCCACTTTTGGCGGTATCAATTTGGAAGATATTAAAGCCCCAGAATGTTTTTATATTGAACAGCGCTTAAGAGAAGAGATGAATATTCCTGTGATGCATGATGACCAACATGGCACTGCAATCATTAGTAGTGCTGCCTTGTTGAATGCTTTAACATTACAAAAGAAAAAAATTGACAAAGCAAAATTTGTTGTCAATGGCGCAGGTGCAGCAGCCATGGCTTGTATTAAATTATATGTAGCATTGGGTGCAGGTTACGAAAATTTTACACTTTTTGATAAGGATGGTGTGTTACATCAAGGTAGAACAGATTTAGGGGCAGATAGAAAACCATTTGCCATCAAGTCCGAAAAAATGACATTGCCTGAAGCCATCAAAACAGCCGATGTATTTTTAGGATTGAGCGTAGGCAATGTGGTGACAAAGGAAATGATTGTTTCTATGCCAAAAAATCCAATCGTATTTGCACTAGCCAATCCAGATCCAGAAATTGGATATGAAGAAGCAACATCTGTGCGTAAGGATATCATTATGGCTACAGGAAGATCAGATTATCCAAATCAAGTCAACAATGTACTTGGCTTTCCATATATTTTTAGAGGGGCATTAGACGTACGCGCATCTGCCATCAATGAAGCAATGAAATTGGCTGCAGTAAAAGCATTGGCAGAATTAGCAAAAACTGCTGTGCCTGACGTAGTGAATATGGCATACAATCAAAGTAATTTAGCTTTTGGATCAGAATACATTATACCAAAGCCATTGGATCCAAGGTTATTAAGTACGCTGGCTCCGGCTGTAGCTAAAGCTGCTGTTGAATCTGGAGTGGCACAACAGCAAATTAGCAATTGGGCAGAATATGAGTTAAGCTTAAATAAACGCTTAGGACTAGACAATCAAATGTTGCGTTTAATTAGTAATAAAGCGCGACGTGATCCAAAGCGTTTGGTATTTGCAGATGCAGAAAATATTAAAGTATTAAAAGCAGCGAGTATCATTTATGATGATGGCATTGCTTATCCAATTTTATTGGGTAACGAAGCAAGAATTAAAAATATTGCTGCTGAAAATAATATTGACATTGATGATTTACCAATCATTGATGTAAGAAGCGATGAAATGGAAGCGAAGCGTGAGTTTTTTGGTTCATTGTTATTCCAAAAAAGACAACGCAAGGGTATCAATAAATATGAGAGCTTAAAATTAATGCGCACACAAAATTATTTTGGTGCGATGATGGTAGAAACGGGCGAAGCAGACTCTATGTTATCTGGGTTGACACGTAATTATGCAGATGGTATTAAGCCAGCCTTGCAAATTATTGGAGTGGACGAAGGTGTGAAAAAGATTGCTGGAATGTATATCCTTTTAACAAAAAAAGGACCCTTATTTTTAGCAGATACCACTGTGAACATTAGCCCAACAGCCGAAGAGTTGGCTGATATTACTTTACTAGTAGCCAAAGAAGTAAGAAATTTCAATATGGAGCCACGTGTTGCAATGTTAAGTTATTCCAACTTTGGAAGCAGTGATACACCAGAAGCAAGATTGGTTGCTGAAGCTTCTAAAATTGTAAAGCAAAAAAATCCATCTTTAATTGTGGATGGAGAAATGCAGGGCATGCTTGCATTTAATAAAGAAATATTGAAAGAAAATTATCCATTTAGCGATTTGGCGGATGCAGACGTGAACGTTTTGATTTTTCCAAATTTATCAGCAGGCAATATCGCGTATCATTTATTGAAAGAGATTGGAGGAATTGATGTCATTGGCCCTGTCTTATTAGGTTTGAAAAAGCCAGTCAATGTGTTGCAATTAGGTTCAAGTGTGCGTAGTATCATTAATATGGCCACTGTGGCAGTGGTGGATGCGCAATTAAAAACGAGAATAGATACGGCTAAAGAAGTGGAAAGAACAAGCTGGTGGAAGAAATTGAAAAAGAAAAAGAAATAGTTAAAATAAGCCCATGGATTTTTTTACCCAATTTGGAAAATACTTATTGATGCTTAAAGGCATGTTTACTTCGACCGAAAATAAACAAATGTTTTGGAAGGAGTATATCAGGCAATGTGTGGATATTGGTATTGGGTCTTTACCCATTGTAGTTATTATTTCTTTTTTCTTAGGTGCTGTAACCACCGTTCAAACAGCTTCTCAATTGGTAAGTCCATTGGTGCCATTGTCTACCATTGGTATCATTGTTAGGGATAGTATTTTATTGGAATTTGCACCCACTTTTTTATGTATTGTTTTAGCAGGCGTGGTAGGTAGTAAAATTGCTAGTGAATTAGGTAATATGCGTGTTAGTGAGCAAATAGACGCATTGGAAATCATGGGCATTAACACTAAAAACTATTTAATCCTTCCAAAAATACTTGGCGCCATTACGACTGTTCCATTATTGGTGGGGATCTCTGCAGTCACTGGTATCTGGGGTGGCTATATCGTTGGAAGCTGGTCCAATGTGGTACCTGCCGAAGTTTTTATCACTGGTATTCGAAAAGATTTTGTGGTGCATTATATCAATATTAGTTTTTATAAATCGTTTATTTTCGCCATTATCATCAGCACAGTCCCTTCCTTTTATGGATATTATGTAAAAGGCGGGGCTTTAGAAATTGGAAAGACTGGAACAAAGTCTGTCGTGGTCAGCTGTATTCTAATCTTAATTGCAGATTATATCATTGCAGCCATCGCTTTATAGTAGTAACTTTAGTACAAGTACAATTGCATGAAAATTGTGAATTGAAATAAATTTAATTAAATACATCCTGTATGCTACGAATTAAACAATTGATTTTAACCTTCTTCATACTTGGTTTAAATCTTGCAGTGCTAGCACAGTCCGGCACCATCATTACAAATATTCAATTAGTAGACGGAACAGGTAAAGCTGCTATGAATGCATCTGTTAAAATAGTGGGGAATAAGATTGTGGCCATTGGTAATTTGAAGCCCAGCAAAATGGATCAAATCATTGACGGCAAGGGAAAAATTTTAGCACCTGGATTTATCGATTCGCATAGCCATCATTTTGGAGACCTCAATAAAAACAGAGCAGGCTTATCTACCTCAAGTCAGGGCATTACGACCATTGTGATTGGACAGGATGGTAATGGTTATCCAATGGATAGCCTCACTAAGTGGATGCAAGTAAATCCAGTGGTGTCCAATGTGGCGAGTTATACAGGCCAGTCAAGCTTGCGTGAAATTGCTATGGGTGAAAATGATTTATACCGAATGGCAACAGATGCTGAAATAACACAAATGAAATCGGTTTTAGCTACAGAATTAGAAAAAGGTTCATTTGGCTTATCAACAGGATTAGAATATGAATCATCTTTTTATTCTAGCAAGCAAGAAGTACTTGATTTAGCAAAAGTAGCCGCCGAGCATAAGGGATTGTATACAAGTCATTTAAGAAGTGAGGACTTACATCTGGACGAAGCGATCGAAGAAATTATAGAAATTGGCAGACAAACAAAAATGCCTGTTCAAGTATCGCATATTAAAATTGCCAATAAATTAAATTGGGGCACTGCAAATTTAATTTTAAAGAAGTTAAACGAGGCAAGAAAAGTGGGTATCAATATTAGCGCAGATATCTATCCTTATACTTTTTGGAATTCTACTTTAAGGGTCTTATTTCCTGGAAAGGACTTTGATAATTTAGCAAGTGCAGAAATGGCTACTAAGCAATTGTTTGATCCTAGTGAATCTTACCTAATGCAATTTGCGCCAATTCCATCTTATAAAGGTAAAACGGTTACAGCCATTGGGGTGGAAAGAAATGAAAGCCCTGCACAAGCATTAATGAGTTTGATTAAAATCGCAGAAGACTTTAACAAAGCAAATCCAAATTACACAGGCAGTGTTGAAGCCATCGCAGGGAAAGCAATGAGTGAGGAAGATGTGAAAGTATTTATGGCATGGCCAGAAGCAATTATCTGTTCAGATGGCAATGCAGGTGGACATCCAAGAGGATATGGGGCTTTCACAAGGGTGTTGGGAAAATATGTGAGAGAAGACAAAATCATGTCACTAGAAACAGCAATTTATAAAATGACTGGACAGTCTGCAGACTTTTTTGGATTCAAGAATAGAGGTCGTATTGCAGTTGGAAATTTTGCAGACTTGGTTTTATTAGATCCAGCCACAGTGATAGATCAAGCAAATATTAAAAATAGTAAAGCATTGTCTACTGGCATAGAGATGGTTTGGGTGAATGGAACACTTGTTTATCAAGCACAGCAATCAACAGGCAAGCAACCAGGAGTATTGATTAAAAGAAAGTAAAAAAAGCTACTTCAATAAAGTAGAAATTTAGAAGCAATAAAATTACGGAATGAAAAATGCAATTGTATTAACAGATGGCTTGTTAATGACTTCGGACGCAAAGACAGCGCATGGTTTAATTAGAGGAACTGAACGGTTTCATATCATTGGACTCGTGGATGGCGAAGCGAATGCTGGCAAAGACGCTGGCGAATTATTAGATGGCAAGCATAGAGGCATTCCAGTTTTTGCAACTATGGAAGCTGCTATCGAAAAATTAGAAAAAGTAGATTATTTAATTATAGGAGTAGCGACTGTGGGCGGGATATTGCCTAAAAATATGTTGGCCTTAATTTATGATGCAGTTAAAAAAGGTATTTCTGTTGTGAATGGATTGCATGAATACTTAAATGATAAAGTTGATTTAGTTGCTATAGCTGCAAGTACTGGCGCAGCATTAATAGATGTTAGAAAACCAAAATCAAGAACAGACTTACATTTTTGGGACGGTGCAATTTTTAATGTGACTGCACCAATTGTTGCTGTAATTGGAATGGACTGCGCTATGGGAAAAAGAACCACAGCGCGCATGTTAAAACAAGCATGCTTGACCGAAGGCATGAAAGCCGAAATGATTTACACAGGACAAACAGGTTGGTTACAAGGTGGTAAATATGGTTTTATTTTTGATTCTACATTAAATGATTTTGTTTCTGGAGAATTAGAACATGCCATTGTAAGTTGTTGGAAAGAGACCAGTCCAGACATTTTATTTTTAGAAGGTCAATCGGCTTTAAGAAATCCAAGCGGTCCATGTGGATTAGAATTATTGATTTCAGGTAATGCAAAACATGTAGTTTTAATTTTTGCACCTAAACGAAAATATTTTGACAACGAGGCGTATTGGGGTGAGATCCCTTCTGTTGCATCTGAAATTGAGCTCATTCAAAAACTTGGATCAAAAGTGATTGCTGTTGCAATCAATACCGAAAACTGCACAGACGAAGAAGCCTTTGCATATCAAAAAGAATATACTGCAAGCCTAGGCATGCCAGTATTGTTACCTATACAAGAAGGTGTGGCGCCGATCATCCCAATACTTAAAGCCTTAACAAAGTAGTCTTATGAAAATAGTAGCAGTAAGGGCATACTTGAAAAAAATGGCTTTAAAAAAGCCGTATACCATCGCCTACAATACCTTCTCGGATGTGTCTTTGGCATTTTTAGAAATAGAATTGGCCAATGGCATGATAGGATACGGATCCGGCAGTCCTGCAGAAGAAGTTGTAGGAGAAACAACCGAGCAGACAGTTTCTAATTTGAATACTTCATTTGTGGCAAATTTAGTTGGCAGAGATATTCGTCATTTTCAACAAATCATATTTGAATCCAATTTGCAATTTCCACATTTGCCAGGCACATTGGCAGCAATTGATATTGCATTGCATGATGCTTTTGGAAAATACTTAGGTGTATCCATTGCTTCTTTTTACGGACAAAAAATGAATGCATTGCCTACTTCCATGACCATCGGTATTAAAGGACTAGATGAAACAATCGAAGAAGCGAAGGAATATGCTGCAATGGGTTTTAAAGTGTTTAAAGTGAAGACCGGCATGGATGTGCATGAAGATATAGAACGCATCGCTGCATTGTATGCTGCATTTGGTAAAGATTATACCATACGTGTGGATGCCAATCAAGGCTATGATTTAGACCAATTGAAATTATTCTTAGAAGTAACAGCTACTTATCCTTTGGAATTAATCGAGCAACCTTTGCCAGTTGGTCAAGAGCAAAGTTTATTAGCGTTATCCGACGCACAAAGAAAACAATTAACGGCAGATGAAGCTTTAAAGGATCCACAAGCCGCTTTACATTTTTCTGCAGGCATTCAACCATTTGGTATCTACAATATTAAATTAATGAAATGCGGTGGATTACTTGGTGCCAAAGAAATTGCAACCATAGCGCAGCATGCAGGCATTGATTTATTTTGGGGTTGCAATGATGAAAGTATCATTAGCATCACGGCTGCATTGCATATGGCATATGCTTGTTCGAATACTAAATACATCGACTTGGATGGCAGCTTTGACCTGATGGAAGATTTAGTGACCGGAGGCTTTGAAGTGAAAGATGGATGTTTGGTCATTAACAATGCCGCTGGATTTGGTTTTACAAAAATTTAAAATAGTATCGTGCAGGTAAATCATTCAAATCATTCAAACAATCAATTACAACCTAAATTAGGACTGAGAGCGGCTAGCTTTTTAGTGATCAGTGTGATTATAGGATCGGGGGTGTTTAAAAAAATTGCTCCAATGGCGCAAGAGTTGGGCACGCCTTGGTTGATTTTGCTATGTTGGCTGATTGCAGGTATCGTGAGTCTTGCTGGCGCATTGTGTACAGCTGAACTTGTAAGTATGTATCCCAATTCTGGTGGGGAGTATAATTATTTTCAAAAAATTTATGGCCGATTTTTTTCTTTTTTATATGGATGGGCCAGTTTCGCAGTCATCAAGACCGCGGCCATTAGTGCCTTGGCTTATATTTTTGCACAGTCTTTAAATAGTTTATTTCCATTGCCTGTATTGGATTTAAATAGCACTTTTTTAGGACTGCATTTGTTTGAAAACTTATCCATTAAACTATTGGCAGCATTATTGATAGTGCTTTTAACTATTTTGAATTATAGAGGCGTTCAATTTGCCGAAAAATTAAGTAGTATTTTGACCTATGCTATGTTGGGAGCCATCTCCTTTTTTTTAGTGGTTGGATTCGGTGCTGAGCAAGGTAGTATGGATAATCTTACGACTGCAGCGAAAGGTGCTACCACAGATTTGAATGGTTGGACACTCATGAAAGCCTTGTTTTTAGCAAGCTTAGGTGCATTTTGGGGTTATGATGGCTGGAATAATATTGCATTCATTGGGGAGGAAATTAAAAACCCTAAACGCAATCTTCCCCTAGCCTTAGGATTAGGAACCCTAGGTGTGATGGCGGTATACGTGATGATTAATTTTGTTTTTTTATATGTGATGCCAATTGATTTTTTCATAGCATTGAATGCAACGCCAAATAAAATTGCAGCAGTAGAAGTTGCAGGGCAATTAAGTGGAACAGTAGGGATGGCCATGGTGGCATGTTTGATTTTAGTGACTACTATGAATTCAACCAATAGTAGTATTTTAATGTCGGCACGTATGTTGTACGCGATGGCTAGAGATAAGACATTTTTTAAACAAGCGGAATCGGTACATCCAAGATACAATACACCAGACAAGGCATTGTTTATTCAAGCAGCTTGGGCAGTGCTCTTGGTTTTCTCTGGAAGCTTTGATCAATTAACAGATATGCTTGTTTTTGCTGCTTTTCTTTTTTATGCTGCAACAGCAGTAGGACTTCTTTATTTAAGAATTAAACTGCCACAGGTGGAAAGAACATATAAGGTCATTGGCTATCCAGTAGTGCCAATTTTGTTTTTATTATTTTGTATCACCATTTGTATCATGACATTAATTAATCAGCCTTATGAGGCAGTAATGGGATTGATTTTAATTGCTTCAGGTTTGCCAGTTTATTTATGGCTGGGAAAGGCGAAATAATTTTGAATTGTTATTGCCCTCCTTATAAGAAGATATTCCAGGGCATGAAATATTTAGAAGTTTCTGAAAATTTAGTTTTAGAAGGTGAGATGTATAAATTAGATAATTTTGATTTTAAATAGGCAATTTCGGAGGTAGATTTTAGATTTTATCGAATTAAAATTATATTTAAATAATGATAATTTACCTCTATGAAAAAAATATTTAAATTTATTGGTTTTGCTTTGTTAACCATCATTGGCTTGATAGCAGTTGTATTGACTTTTATTTATGCAAAAAGCTATAACACTTATAAAGATGCAGCTAAATTAATGGGCAATGAAGCCCCTGTTTTAAAAATAGGGGGTCTTGAGTTTCGTGATTTAAATAAGAACGGTAAGTTAGATGCCTACGAAGATAATAGAGTGAATATCGAAGATCGTATCACAGATCTAATAGGTCAAATGACATTAGAGGAAAAAGCGGGTTCCATGTTTATTACCATGGCAGCAATGAATGAAAATGGTT
Source organism: Chitinophaga pinensis (assembly GCA_945865295.1). Taxonomy (GTDB): domain Bacteria; phylum Bacteroidota; class Bacteroidia; order Chitinophagales; family Chitinophagaceae; genus Sediminibacterium; species Sediminibacterium pinensis_A. The sequence continues at coordinate 45,850 of CAMBDE010000007.1, forward strand.
CCTTGTCCGAAACCCAATCTATCGCGAACCCTATGTCCTATGTTGTTGAGGGTAATAGTGCCATGTTATTGGGTAAGAACATGAATCATTTTAATACCATACAATCTACTACTCCGGAGGCAATGGTTGCATGGCATAACAATATTCAAAAATTAGCAGAGCGCTCAAGACTGGGTATACCTGTTACATTGGCTACCGATCCAAGACATGGCGTGCCTAATGCACCTGGAGCGAGTATTTATAGTCCTTTCTTTTCAAGCTGGCCCTCCACATTAGGATTAGCTGCAACCAGAGACAGCAATTTAGTGCGCAGCTTTGGCGACATTGCCCGACAAGAATATAAAGCACTAGGATTTAGATTATCCTTATCGCCAATGGCCGATTTGGCAACAGAACCAAGATGGGGACGTATTAATGGAACATTTGGTGAAGATGCCGAACTAGCTGCTACCATGACCAAGGCATACATTTTAGGTTTTCAAGGAGATACGATTAATGAAAATACTGTGGAGTGTATGGTGAAACATTTTTCTGGTGGAGGTCCGCAAGAAGATGGACGTGATGCGCATTTTCCTCCAGGCCGTCAAACATACAAAGGCAATAATTTTAACTACCATTTAATTCCATTTGTCAAAGGTGCATTTGCTGCAGGCGCTGCACAAGTCATGCCTTATTATGGTATTCCAATGGGACAAACTACTGAGAATGTAGGTTTTGGTTATAATAAAGATATTATCACAGGTTTATTAAGAAATACATACAAGTTTGAGGGCATTGTTTGTACCGACTGGGGTTTAGTAACGGACGCTAAAATTTTTGGCTATACTTTAAAGCCAGCCGCTGCACATGGTGTTGAAAATTTAAGTGCTAAACAACGTGTCGAAAAAATCCTCAATGCAGGTTGTGATATGTTTGGTGGGGAAGCGCTACCTGATGTAGTAGTGGAGTTGGTGAAAGAAGGGAAGATTTCTGAAAAAAGAATTGATGCATCCATCCGTAGAATTTTAAAAGAAAAATTTCGTTTAGGTTTATTTGATCATCCTTATTTAGATACTGCAGGCGTGAAAATCCTTAATAACACTGAGTTTGCGGCTAAAGGAATTGAGGCACAGCAAAAGTCTTTGGTTTTATTGAAAAATGATGCCAATATTTTACCATTAAAAGCAGGTGTTAAAATATTTTTAGAGGGTTTTAGTGAAGAAGAGACCAAAGCTTATCCAAATGTAGTTTCTAGCATGGAAGCAGCCGATGTAATTGTTTTAAAAATTGGCACACCCGATAATGCTGGTCCAGAAAAATATCTTTTACAGAAATTATTTAATCATGGCTCATTGGCATTTTCTGACAAAGAGGAAGCGCGATTATTAAAAATTATTCAATCTAAGCCAACTATAACAGTTATTAATTTACAAAGGCCAGCAGTAATACCAGCTATTAATCAATATTCAAAAGCCTTAATCGCAGATTTTTCTTCAAAGGATAATATCATCTTAGATTTAATCATGGGCAAATTTAAACCAAGCGGTAAATTACCTTTTGAATTACCATCTTCCATGGAGGAAGTATTAAAACAAAAAGAGGATATGCCTTACGACACTAAGAATCCTTTGTATAAGTTTGGTGCAGGGATAGGGTATGAGTAGTTAAAATAACTTCATTAATTACTTATAATTCAGTTTTCATCTTGTTTGACACCTATTTTTAAGATATAAGTCAAAAAACGCATATTTTGACGCATTTTTGGGTTTATCAATCAATAATTTCAACTTTAATGCTCATTTTTATCATTTTTTGATTGATAAATCGTATATTTATGATTGATAAATAAATGATATGCCAAAGAAAACACCTATAAATGATGCTGAAATAATTCAATTTATTAAGGATAATCCTATGTGCTCCTCTAACGAAATTTTAAATGGATTAGCACTTAATATAAGCATGCCTACACTTAGAAGGAAATTAGTTGATATTAGTGCGCAGGGTTTAGTTGAAGCAATAGGGGAACTAAAAAGTAGAAAGTATCAAGTTAGTCAGGCCTATGATATTATACGCCCTATTAACATAGATCAATACTTTGAAAAGGAGATTGACGAAAGAACAATACAAACTGGTTTTAATCAACTTTTAATTAGCAATACGCTTCAGCATATTGCTTTATTTAACCCTCAAGAATTTGATTATTTAAATGCTTTACAATCTAAGTTTGTCGCTAATTCCTCCAGACTAAGTCCTGCTGAATATAAAAATGAATTAGAACGTCTAGCTATTGATTTAAGTTGGAAATCTTCACAAATAGAAGGGAACACTTATTCTTTGTTAGAAACAGAAATGCTATTAAAAGATAAACAAACAGCTTCAGGTAAAACTAAAGATGAGGCCGTAATGTTATTGAACCATAAAGCAGCATTAGATTTTATTATTAGCCAGCCTGATTATATTAGTCCATTAACAATTTCAAGTATTGAAGATGTACATAGTTTATTAATAAAGGAGTTAGATATTTCTAGAAATATTAGAAATAACAGAGTCGGTATTTCAGGTACAAATTATAAACCGCTTGAAAATGAATTTCAGATCAAAGAGGCGTTATTAGAAATGTGTACCATCATTAATGCTAGGGATAATATCTTTGAAAAGGCTTTATTGGTTCTAGTATTGATTTCATATATTCAACCATTCGCTGATGGTAATAAAAGAACTGCAAGAATTATAAGTAATGGAATTTTATTGCATAATAATTACTGCCCAATATCTTTTAGAACAATTGATTCGATAGAATATAAAAAGTCAATGCTTGTATTCTATGAACAAACAAATATTAACTCGTTTAAGAAAATATTTATAGATCAATTTGAGTTTGCAGTGAATACTTATTTTTAAAAGCCAAAAATAATAGCCCATTTGGATTGCCGGCTCATTTCATTCGCCGTCATCCCAAATGGGCTCCTTACTCAAAGCCTTTCAAAAGCAAACTTCGTTTGCTTTTGGCTTTTTTAACGCTCATCCGCTCAATCAAGCAAGCTTGTTTCGCGGCTTCGCATTAAAAAAGCCTATCACTTTGTGATAGGCTTTGTAGAGCGTACGGGATTCGAACCCGTATTACCTCCGTGAAAGGGAGGTGACCTAACCCTTAGTCGAACGCTCCATGGTCATCTAGGTTATTAGGGTCGCAAAAATAGGTCTCAAAGCCT
>CAMBDE010000008.1 GCA_945865295.1 Chitinophaga pinensis
AGGGTTCCATCCGCCCCATCCTCCAAATCCGCCATAACCGCCAAACCCGCCGAATCCACCACCCCAGAAAGGATCGTATCCAAATCCGCCGAATCCTCCACCAAATCCACCACCCCAGAAAGGGTCATATCCAAATGCACCAGCCCAGAATGGATCATATCCAAACCCGCCAAATCCTCCATATCCTCCATATCCTCCATAATAGCCAGCCCATCCAATACGATTGCTCCAGAATGGATCCCATCCACCGTATCCAAATCCTCCAAATCCGCCGTATCCTCCAAATCCTCCGAACCCACCATAACCCATGCCAAAGCCAACTCTAAAACTAGGGTTGTTCCAATAGCCAAAATCGTCGATGCTTGACCAACGGTTTCTGTTCGCCACTTTTAATCTTAAATAGCGGTCGTCTTGGTAGTTTTGGTAATCTTGGTATTCGGCTTCTTCTGAAGCTTCAACTTCGTCCGAATTATTTCTAGTAGCTGTTTTTGTGTTTGTTTCCGCCTCTTTAGAAGGTGTAAAATATAGATCGTCCGTTGCAGCAGTCGTAGTTTGTTGTAAACTCGTACAGCTGGTTAAGAAAAAACTACAAGCCATTAATAGAACGATGGCGTTGAACCCAATGAGGGATAGGTTGCGTTGCTTTTTCATGTTGTTCATTTTTTGGTTTTAATATGCCCCTGATTTTGCATACATTTGACATCCTAAAGGTAACAAAGTTTAAAACATAGAACGTTAATAGTAAAGGTTTTGTTACAATTTAAAATGTTAAGAATTTTCAGAAAATGGCAAAGGAACTAACTACAAGACAACAGGACTATTCACAGTGGTATAATGACCTCGTTTTAAAGGGGTCACTTGCAGATTATAGTGCAGTAAGAGGCTGTATGGTGATTAAGCCATATGGTTATGCATTATGGGAAAATATGCAAGCAACATTAGACAAAATGTTTAAGGATACAGGGCATGAGAATGCCTATTTCCCCTTGTTTGTGCCAAAGTCTTTATTTGAGGCTGAGGAAAAAAACGCAGAAGGCTTTGCAAAAGAGTGTGCGATTGTGACCCATTACAGATTAAAAACAGATCCAAACAATAAAGGCAAGCTGATGGTGGACCCAGAGGCAAAGCTAGAAGAGGAGTTGATTGTACGTCCTACAAGTGAAGCCATTATTTGGAATACCTATAAAACTTGGATTCAATCTTATCGTGATTTGCCAATTCTGGTGAACCAATGGGCCAACGTAGTAAGATGGGAAATGAGAACAAGGTTGTTTTTAAGAACTGCAGAATTTTTATGGCAGGAAGGACATACTGCACATGCTACTAAGGAGGAAGCAATTGAAGAAACTTTAAAAATGCTAGATGTCTACGCCGATTTTGCAGAAAATTGGATGGCGATGCCAGTGATTAAAGGTGTGAAAACGCCGAACGAAAGATTCGCTGGTGCAGAAGACACTTATTGCATTGAGGCTTTGATGCAGGATGGTAAAGCATTGCAAGCGGGGACTTCACATTTCTTAGGACAAAATTTTGCAAAAGCATTTGATGTAAAATTTAGTGATAAGAACAATACTTTAGATTATGTATGGGCCACTTCTTGGGGTGTGAGTACAAGATTGATTGGTGGATTGGTGATGACACATAGTGATGATGAAGGTTTGGTTTTACCGCCACGTATTGCGCCAGTGCAAGTGGTGATTGTACCTATTTTTAAAGGTGAAGAACAAAAAGCTTTATTGGATGAAAAAGTACACGCTATGGTAGCATCTTTCAAAGCTGCTGGTATTCGTGTGAAGTATGATGATTCTGATAACCAAAGACCAGGCTGGAAATTTGCAGAATACGAATTAAAAGGAGTACCCGTAAGAATTGCAGTGGGTCCGCGCGATTTAGAAAATAATCAAGTAGAAATAGCACGTCGTGATACCAAAGAAAAAACGACCGTGTCGATGGATGGCATTACTGAAACAGTGTCACAATTGTTATTGGATATACAATCTAATTTATTCAATCGCGCAAAAAAATACAGAGACGAACACATTACAAAAGTGGATAGCTGGGATGATTTTATTGCAACTCTAGATACCAAGGCAGGATTTGTTTCTGCACATTGGGATGGTACTTCAGAAACCGAAGATAAAATAAAGGAAATGACCAAGGCAACCATTCGTTGTATTCCATTGAACAATGAGCAAGAAGCAGGAACTTGTATTTTGACAGGACAACCTTCTACACAAAGAGTTTTATTTGCTCGTGCTTACTAGTTTTAAGTAACATGAAACAGAAGCCCATCCCTCCAGCACTCAGTCCTTATTTAGAGGGCAAGGTCTTGTTGATTGATAAGCCATTGAAATGGACTTCTTTTGACATGGTGAAGAAAGTAAGGTGGATGACAAAAATCATGAAAGTAGGACATGCAGGTACATTAGATCCATTGGCAACTGGCTTATTGATTATCTGCACAGGAAAATATACAAAGCAGATCAATGATTATATGGGCATGACAAAAGAATACACTGGTAGTTTGGTATTGGGCGCCACAACTGCATCTTATGATTTAGAACAGGAGCCTGAAAATTTTAAATCTATAGAAGCGATTACGGAATTGGCAGTTCAAGAGGCGACAAAACAATTCATTGGTACTATTTTACAAATGCCTCCACAACATTCTGCGATCAAAAAAGATGGCAAAAGATTGTATGAGTCTGCTCGTCAAGGGATCGAAGTAAAAGTAGATCCAAGACAAATCACCATCGAACAATTTGAAATCACAAAAATTGATTTACCTAATATTGAATTTAGGGTCCTATGTTCAACAGGTACTTATATTAGAAGCTTGGTGCATGATTTTGGACAAGCACTTGGTGTGGGTGCTTATATGAGTGGATTAAGAAGAACAAAGATTGGGACATTCCATGTTCAGGATGCCATGCAGTGGGAGGATCTTGAAAAAGAAATTACTACTTTATTAGAAGGGTAATCCAATTCCAAATTGCCATGCATAGTTGTTTACCTTAATCCCATTGGGTTTAATTTCATTCCATTTAATATCACTCAAATTCAACCAGCCATTGTTATCTTGTCGAGTAGGGTCTTTCATCTTTAAGGCGTAGTCAATTCTGATAATAAAATAATCAAAGTCCATGCGCAATCCAGTTCCTACACCAATTGCAAGATCTTTGTACAATCGATCTAATTTAAATCCTGCATTGATGTCATTTCCTAAATCCCTTGTGTTCCAAATATTACCAATATCTGTAAAAAGGGCAGACCCAATTTTGTAAGACCCAAGTTGTAAAAATGTAAATCGGTATTCAAAATTGGCCTCTAATTGCAGGTCTCCAAATCGATCGAAATTTTGACTTGATGCACTCGTATCATAAAAAGTTGAACTACCTAATCCTAGTTGTCTTAAGCCCCAAGCGCGCATACTATAAGGTCCTCCAGCTGTAAATTGTTTAAAGAATGGCAATTGTCCACTCAGCCTTGAATTGTTACTATAGTTATTTCCCCATCCACCCATTATTCTCCAAGCAATTTCTGAATTGTCGTACTTATAGGTAGACCTGTATTCTGCTTCTAATTTTAAATAACGATAAAAATTATTTGTTAATTTTTGTGAAAGTCCAAGTAATCCACCGGCTTCTTCGATACCCAAACGTAAATATTCTTGTTGACGTGGATGTTTGGAAGAATTACCAATATTGGTATAGCTTAAGGATTGACTCACAATATTGCCCTCGTTAAATGAAGACCTTAAAAATGGATTTAAAATCAATAAACTATCTAGTTTAGAGAACTTATTTAATAAGTATAGTTCAATATTCAATGGACGATAGTTGATGACTTGTTGTTTGCTATTTTTATTTTTTTTCCACTCATACCCCCAATTGGTGGTGAAAGATCTTAATTGGTAGAAGTCCAGACGGTCCATATAGGAACCATAAATAGAGAAGTTTGATTTAACATTTTGATTTGCCTTGGCTTCTTTTTTTACAAATGGGATGATTAAATTAGGGAAGCTATAAGTTTGACCCACATTCCACAATAAGGTTTGTGCTAGATTGCCTCCACTATTTAAGTTTAATTCCACACCTAGTCTAAGACTCGTGATAGAAGGGATTGCTTTTCGTTGAACGTTCTTGTCTCTATAGGTTAGATTGGTGGATAGACCCAATAAATTACCTGAACCAAGTTGTGCTGTATTTCTACTACCCTCAATATCAAAATTGATACTTCTTCTAGGATTTGGAACTAAAAAATAATGAAGATACACGCTATCATTGACCATAGTGGTTCTTCCATCTACCTGTTGCCATGCACCAAGACTATTAAAATTATTGAGTGTTTGGTAATAGCTGGATTCATTAAATAGACTGCCTTTTTGAATGAAAGCTTGTTCTTTAAACAGCGCAGATTTAAATTTTGGAATGGTATAAAGATGTACAAGATCATTCAATGTATCTCTTTTTAATGGAGGGTTGATGAGTAAACTGTCTGGGATATCTAATACAGCTATGTCGCTATAAAACAATTGTTGACCAATACTATATTGCTTTGTGATGTCTTTTGTTAGGTTTCTTAATTGGACACTAATTTTCCAACTCGGATTTTGATTTTTCTTTTCCTTTGCTTCGGTAATCTGTGTAATTTGACTGAGTGGATCAAGTTCTAAGATCATTAAGGAAGCATCGATTGTATCTACTTCTGCAAATATTTTTTCTTTGGTAAAATTAAAAAATCCGTTCGATCTAAATAAAGCAACCAATCTATCTAATTCATTATTGATGACTTCATTGGAAAAAGCTTGTCCCTTTTTTAAGTAACTATTTTGACTATTATTTAAAGCGATATTTTGTAAAATAGGATCTGATAACTGATAGTTGATGCTATCTAGTAAAGTTTTTTTATTGAGTTCAACTTCCATAGTGAGAGTTGTTCTCCATTCTTGTTTGATTGTATCTGTCCTAATAATGGGTGTCAAAATAGGGTGATAGTAGCCCTCTGATGCTAAAAAGTTGGACATGTATTGTATGCTCCTAGTCATCCTTTCAGGCTGGTAACTTTGAGGCTTAATGATGGTATTGAAAATACCATATTGTCGAATTTTGAGCACTTTGATACTATCATCCCAATAATTATCCAATGCAATAGAGAGTTCCTTGGCATTTTGCTTTGTGGTGGCGTCTTTGACGATGATTTTATTATTGTAAATGAACTCCTTTTCCTTTGGGTAATTGCGTACAATAGCCATTTTTAAATCTGCACAGCTACTTAAAAAAAATAAAAGGCTGAATAGACTCAAACTTGATGAGAATCGAATAATTTTAACTTTCCCTAAATGCATACGCATGATCAATAAGAATGAGCTCAAATATATCCAATCTTTCGCCCATAAAAAACATTGGGCAGAAGAATCTGTCTTTATCCTAGAAGGGCCTAAGATGATGGAAGAGCTCATGGCTTCAGAATGGGTGATTCGACAAGCATATGCAACAAAAGAATGGATCCAAGCGCAACCATTTAAACCACATTATGTAACCGAGGTAGCCGATTTTGAATTAGATAAATTGACCCAATTACAAAAGGCCAATCAAGTATTGGCATTGGTGGAGAAAAAGCAAGTCAATGTACCACTAAAGTTAAAGGGCAAATTAACCCTACTGCTAGATGGCATTCAAGACCCAGGAAATTTAGGCACCATCATCCGAACTGCGGACTGGTTTGGCTTAGAACAAATTGTTGTAAGTACTGATACTGCAAGTTGCTATAATCCAAAAGTGGTTCAAAGCACAATGGGTAGTATTTTAAGAGTAGAAGTAATTGTGGCGGATTTGGCCGAGCTAATTCAATCTTCCAAGATGCCTATTTATGGTGCAGTGCTTGAAGGAAATGCGATACAAACTTCTGAATTGGCTAAGGAAGGAATCTTATTAATTGGGAACGAATCTAAAGGCATTCGATCCCCGCTTTTAGAAATGATTACCCATCCAATTACCATTCCAAAATATGGTGCTGCTGAATCCTTAAATGCTGCGGTAGCCACTGGAATTATTTTAGCTAAATGGCAACATTAGTCAAATCGAATTGCTTTGGCAGGACTGATTTTTTTAACCCAAATGGTGGGCAAAAGAAAAGATAAGTAACAGACGAGGGCTGTTCCAACAACCACACCAATGACTTGCAATGGCTGAATCTGAATAGGAAGGGTATCTATTAAATAAGCAGACTCGTCTAATTGTACCCACTGAAATTTTAATTGTAGCAATGAAAGTCCAAGGCCAATCAAGAGGCCAAGTCCAATACCAATCCATGCAATAAAACTTGCTTGATACAGAAATACTTTTTGAATCATAGCATGTGTTGCGCCCATTGCATTCAAACTACCAATCATTGGAATGCGTTCCAATAATAAGATTAATAAACATGTGATCAAATTCACAACCGCTATCAATAGCATAATGATAATTGTGATGTTTCTATTGATATTTTGAACTTGTATCCAATCAAAAAGTTGAGGATAAAGATTAGCACTTGCACTGTTCACCCAATTATCAGGCAATATGGATTGAATTTCATTTTGGGTTTCGGTAATTTTACTTAAGTCCTTTAAATTAATTTGATAGCCACTAATTGCTGCAGGAGTTTGAATCATTTGCTGCAATAATTGAATATCAACAAATACATTTTTTAGATCGTATTCTTCGATACCAGAATGGAATAGACCTACCACCTTTAATTTTCTTTCTTGCACCTGATTATTTTGAAAAAAATAAAGGCTTACTTGGTCGCCAATAACCATCTTTAATTTAGTAGCAATATTTTTTGAGAGGACAATTTCTTTGGAGGGGGATTGGTCACTTCTTTGAATCAATCTTCCTTGTATTAAATTAGGGATACTGGTAAAATCAGCAATGCCTTTTGCATTGAGGCCTTCTATCTCCACATCCTTAGCAAGTATCATAGTTTGGTTCAAAAAGGCCGAAACGGATTGGATATTCGAAATCCTTTTAATTTTTGTAGTAACCTGCGAATCATCATTGATGTTAGCGCCATTGATAGCACTAATTTGAATATGTCCCCAGAAGGCGTATAATTTACTGCTAATGGTTGACTGGAATCCATTCACGATTGAAAAAGTCAATAAAATTGCAGCCACGCTAATTGCAGTTGCCGCGATAGATAGCCTTACTATAAATCGGGTATAGTTTTTTTGTTTGTAAAAACTAATTCTTTTAGCTATTTCAAAAGCGGTATTCAACTGTTAATTTTAATCAAATCTAGTTTTTTATCTTTAAAATGGGGTTCTCTACTTAGGAAAAACGGTCCGATTTTACTACCTTCGTTCCGGCAGGTCTTACACGACCAGCTCCTGCTGAACCTCCCCAGGGTAGGAATACAGCAAGGATAGGCGGTTGAGCGGTGCGATGTGAGTAGCCTGCCACTTTTTTATATTTTATATGAAAAAGTGGCCTTAATTTTAAACTATAAACCTACCATATGAAATTTTTTATTGACACAGGAAATTTAGCGCAAATTAAAGAAGCCAATGATTTAGGCATCTTAGATGGTGTAACAACCAATCCATCCTTAATGGCTCAAGTGGGTGTAAAAGGGGAGGAAGCAATTGCAGCGCATTATAAAGCGATATGTGAATTAGTAGAAGGTGATATTAGTGCGGAAGTTTTGTCTACAGACTTTGCGACGATGGTAGAAGAAGGTAAAAAATTAGCTGCCATTCATAAAAATATTGTGGTGAAAGTGCCGATGATTAAAGACGGTATTAAAGCCATCAAGTGGTTTACAGACAATGGTATCCGTACCAATTGTACATTGATTTTCTCTGCAGGCCAAGCGATCTTAGCTGCTAAAGCAGGTGCAACTTATGTCTCTCCATTTATTGGAAGAATCGATGATAGTTCTTGGGATGGGATGGAATTAATCGGTCAAATTCGTCATATATACGACATACAAGGTTTTCAAACACAAATATTAGCGGCATCTATTCGAAACGCTTTACACATTGTAAAAGCTGCAGAAGCTGGAGCAGATGTTTGTACTTGTCCATTGGATTCAATTTTAGGTTTATTGAAACATCCATTAACGGATATTGGACTAGCAAAATTTTTGGAAGACGCTAAGAAGATGTAATTTTAAGTAGAACAAAATCGATTATAAGCTATTTTTATAATAGGTTTGTGTTCTATGTATGCTACAATCTCGTTTTCAATCACCTTACTAGGCATATTTTCAATCTTTGAACTTTCAAAAGGCAACCAAAAATTTAGCCTTTTAAAGTATTACATCCTTGCTAGGTTAATCATTATTACTGCTGGAAGTGGATTAGATTACTTAGGCTTTTCTGTTTATGAGCTTCCCTTATATAAAGAAATATTTAAGTTTACTGCCCTATTGGTGACAGTGAACTTACTTTTTTTAATTGTACAGAAAAGAATTCCAAAACAAGTTATTTGGGTAGAAATATTTTTCGTCACATTTTTTATTATTGAGCTATTTTTTGGAATAGAGACACCTATCATAAAACAAGGCGTACTTCAAAATAAACCAATTCTTTTTCATCAAATTTTCTACGGGTTATATGCTTTTCTTGGTTCGGCCGCACTTTTTTATAATACATATTATTTATTTGTAGCAAAGAAAACACAAGTTAACTTGTATGAATTAAAAATTAAAAAATGGGTTGGGTTTTATTGATTGGTCTAAAGGCCCATATTATTTAAATTTAAAAATTGCCATTACACCATTAGGACTGAGTGGAGTTTGGGATTATACAAAAGCATGGGTTGATTTAGGCAATACAATATTTGGTACAGTACCTATTGCATTATATTCAGTGAATACTGCTAAAATAGGCGAAAAATTAAATATTGTAGATACTGCTAAAATGCTTTCTGTTTATGCTAAAACACAGGCACTACAATCTTTATCGGCAGTTATTGATACTAAATTAGCAACAAAGGATACTGCAGCTATGTTAGGTTTTTATACTAAGACTAATTACACTGATTCTGCATTATGGACGAAATTAAATGCTTCAGATACTATCAAATACACTAAGCAATTGTATAGTGATTCGGCATTATTAACAAAGATGAATGTGTTTGATACTAGCATATATGCCAAACAACTAAATGTAAATGCTGCTTTATCAACAAAGTTTAATAATACTGATACAATTTATTATACTAAAAAAAATTACGTTGATTCTGCTTTACTTACCATACCTTCTTTAACAAGCTTGACATCTTTGAATACAGTAGGAACTATTACATCTGGCATATGGAGTGCTACAACTCTTGATATCGCACATGGTGGAACCGGATTAACAACTGCTGGTTTAACTGGACAAGCATTAACTACAACAGCTGCTGGTACTTTAACATGGACAAATGTATCAACTTCTGGTGTTCATTTTATTGGGGAGGCTTATGGCGGAGGCATTGTTTTTTATGTATATGATAATGGAAAACATGGATTAATTGCAGCCACCTCAGATCAAATATTAAACACACGTTGGTATGGCGGTAGTTATACTAATACAAGAGCAAGAGCTGATGGAGTAGGTGCTGGTTTAAAAAATACTTCAATTATCATTGCCGTTCAATCAGGTACATATTCTCCAACTTATGATGGTGCATCATTTGCAGCTGCTGTTTGTAATGAATATACTGTAACCATAGATGGTGTTACCTATGGTGATTGGTATTTGCCTTCAAAGCATGAACTTAATTTACTTTTTTTACAAAGAGCTATCGTGGGAAATTTCCCTAATATTAGTGGTTCCTATTGGAGTTCTACGGAATACTTCAGATCAGATCTTGTTGGCTCTTATCAATTAGCATGGTACCAAAATTTTATAACGGGTGCGCAGGCATATTTAAATAAGAAAAATACATGGTCTGTTCGCGCCATTAGAGCTTTTTAATTTATTATAAAGCTTATTGATGCTTAAGCATTCTACGCTTGGACAAATTAGAAGTCCTCTATGAATTGAGTATGCTTTTTTAAACCCCTACAACTCTTTTATTGAATGCGCTATTTCTAGCAGCTTCTAATACGCGAATGATATTGGTACCTTCTTTTGCAGAAGTTGGAACTGGGGCATTATTTAAAATTGCATCCGCCATTTTTTCATAAAAAATACCGTAATTGCCAGGTATACTTGGAATCACTTTATTGGTAATGATGCCGTTCATATCAGTATGTAAAGTACCATAATCTTCAGTGGCTTCGGCACCCCAGTCAGGACTATTTGGTTTTTTACCAGCAATCAATTCAGCTTCTTGTATATCCGATCTTTTTTTAATGAAACAACCCTTGGTTCCGTATATTTTATAGCCAGGGCTTTCTGTCATAAACAACATACCACTTGTTAAAGTAATACGGTGAGAAGGGTAATATAAGATCAATGTAAAATAGTCGTCGATGATAGATACTTTTCTGGTGATTCTAATATCTGCAAATACAGCCAAAGGCATACCTGATAGTAAGATGGCTTGATCCACTAAGTGTGGGCCTAAATCATACAATAAACCGGCACCAGGTGTTACTGACTCTTTATGTTTTTTAGGACTCAATGTAGTTCTATACCTTTCAAATGAAATTTGCACATCTTGTAAAATGCCAATTTCATCTTCTTGTATCAATTTTTGTATTGTAAGAAAGTCTGCATCATAGCGTCTATTTTGGTAAACAGCTAATTTCAATCCTTTGCTATTCGCCAAAGCATCTAATTCTTCTGCTTCTTTAGCAGTGACTGTAAATGCTTTTTCTACTATGACATGTTTGCCAGCAATGAGTGCACTTTTTGCATATGCAAAATGGGTATCATTGGGACTATTCACAACCACTAAATCAATTGTACTCTCGGCTAGTAATTCCTCGTAACTAGAAAACGATTTTCTACCAGGGTAGGCCGCTTCAATATTTTTAGTTGAACGCTCCCAACTCCCAACTAAATGAAAGTTGGGATTACTTGCTATAAAAGGGGCATGGAAAACTTTTCCACTCATGCCAAAAGAGACTAATGCAGTATTGATCATAGGTTAAAGATAAAAAATCTTAGGGGTTATTTAAAAACAAAATCCCCCTGATTGCTCAGAGGGATTTTTGAAAATATTAAAATGGTACTATCCAGCTACTTGCTTTCTGATGATATTCAACGCACCACCTGCTTTAAACCACTCAATTTGTTGTTGGTTATAAGTATGGTTGGCATGAATGCTATCTGAACTACCATCCTTATGTGTTAACACTAAAGTCAATGGTGTACCAGGCGCAAAATTGGTTAAACCAATCACATCAATACTATCATCTTCCTGAATTTTATCATAGTCTGCTTTGTTAGCAAAAGTCAAAGCCAACATACCTTGCTTTTTCAAATTCGTTTCGTGGATACGTGCAAAAGATTTTGTCAATACTACGCGTACACCTAAATGTCTTGGCTCCATCGCAGCATGCTCACGTGAACTTCCTTCTCCGTAGTTTTCATCTCCCACTACAATCGTTCCAACACCAGCAGCCTTGTAAGCTCTTTGAGTATTTGGAACAGTATCGTAATTACCGTTGATTTGACTTTTTACATTATCTGTTTTTTCGTTGAAGAAGTTCACAGCGCCAATTAATAAGTTATTTGAAATATTATCTAAGTGACCACGGAACTTTAACCATGGGCCTGCCATAGAGATATGGTCGGTAGTACATTTTCCTTTAGCCTTAATCAATAACTTCAATGATTTTAAATCAGTGCCTTCCCATGGTGCAAAAGGGTCTAATAATTGTAAACGCTTAGATGCTGGATCTACTGCTACCAATACTTGTGAACCATCTTCTGCTGGTGCTTGGAAACCTGCATCTTCCACAGCAAATCCACTTAATGGTAATTCATCACCAGTAGGGGCGTCTAATTTTACTTGTTCGCCTTTATTATTAGTAAGTGTATCTGTTAATGGATTAAAATTTAGATCTCCTGCAATCGCAAGTGCAGTAATTAATTCAGGAGAACCCACAAACGCGTAGGTGTTTGGATTACCATCCGCACGCTTTGCAAAGTTTCTATTGAAAGAGTGAACGATGGTATTTTTTTCTTTTTTCTCTGCACCTACACGCTCCCACATTCCGATACATGGTCCACATGCATTGGCAAATACTTTTGCACCAATTTGGCTAAACACATCTAAGAAGCCATCTCTTTCAATCGTGTATCTTACTTGCTCAGAACCTGGCGTAATTAGATATTCGGACTTCATGGTTAAACCCTTTTCTGAAACTTGTTTGGCTAAACTTACTGCACGGCTAATATCTTCGTAAGAAGAGTTGGTACAGCTTCCTATTAAACCTACTTCAATTTTGGTAGGCCATCCGTTTGCAGCAGCCACTTCCTTCATTTTAGAAATCGGAGTCGCTAAATCTGGTGTGAATGGTCCGTTTAAGTGCGGCTCTAAAGTGTTTAAATCAATTTCAATCACTTCGTCAAAATACTTTGTAGGATCTGCATATACTTCTGCATCTGCGGTTAAGTATGCTGCAACTGTGTCTGCTAAAGCAGCTACATCTGCACGTCCTGTAGATGTTAAATAACGGCTCATGCTTGCATCGTAACCAAATGTAGAAGTAGTCGCGCCAATCTCGGCACCCATATTACAAATCGTTCCTTTACCAGTACAACTCATGCTAGTAGCACCTTCACCAAAATATTCAACAATCGCACCAGTACCACCTTTTACAGTTAAGATACCAGCTACTTTTAAAATCACATCCTTTGGAGCAGTCCATCCATTTAATTTTCCTGTTAATTTGATACCAATTAATTTAGGCCATTTTAATTCCCATGCCAATCCTGCCATTACATCACAAGCATCTGCACCACCTACACCAATTGCTAACATACCTAAACCACCAGCATTCACGGTATGCGAATCGGTACCAATCATCATACCACCTGGGAAAGCATAGTTCTCTAAAACTACTTGGTGAATGATACCTGCTCCTGGTTTCCAAAAACCTAAACCATATTTATTAGACACAGAAGCTAAGAAATCATACACTTCTTTACTTTCTGTAGTTGCCACTTGTAAATCTTGTTTTGCTTCTACTTTTGCAGAGATCAAGTGATCACAATGCACTGTACTTGGTACCGCAACTTTTGGACGACCTGCTTGCATAAATTGTAATAAGGCCATTTGTGCTGTTGCATCTTGCATCGCTACACGATCTGGTGCAAAATCAACATAAGATCCACCTCTTTCGAAGCCTTCTAATTTTTGATCACTATGTAAATGGGAGAATAAAATTTTCTCTGATAAAGTTAAAGGACGGCCCAACATATTACGAGCAGCGTCTACTTTTGCTGGCATTTCAGCATACAATTTTTTGATCATTTCGATATCAAAAGCCATAGGTATCAATTTTAGGTGTTAAAACTGATGCAAAGGTAAGCGAAAATGACCCTCGGCGCAATCAAAAAATGCACTTTATGTCCACTTTTTTAGCTAAATTTGGGTACTGCTTTAAATATTTAAAAATGCAAAAACTTAGAGACTTTTTAGAATTACACGCTTTTGGCGTTTGCTCAGCTATCGGAGAGCGTTTGGGTATAGCTAGCTCTAAAATAAGAATGTGGTTTATTTATATCTCTTTTTTAACATTCGGATCCCCTGTCATCATTTACATGGTATTGGCATTCTGGAGAAGCATGAAGCACTATATCCTTTTAGGTAAGCGCAATCCACTAAAGTACTAGATCACTGCTTTTCGTAAGCGCACTAATTTCTCTAATAAGGGTTCCAATAATTCCAATCTTAACATATTCGCGCCATCGCTTTTTGCATTGGCTGGATTTGGATGTGTTTCAATAAACAATCCGTCTGCTCCTGTTGCAATAGCTGCTTTCGCGATGGTTTCAATTAAACTTGGATTGCCACCTGTGATACCTGAAGTTTGATTAGGTTGTTGTAAAGAATGCGTACAATCCATAATCACAGGTACATTATTTTCGGCCATAGCGGGGATATTTCTATAATCAACCACCAAGTCTTGGTAGCCAAATGTATTGCCTCTTTCGGTTAGCATCACTTTTTCGTTGCCTGCTAATTTAATTTTATCTACTGCAAATTTCATAGAAGCACCACTAAGAAATTGTCCTTTTTTGACATTCACAATTTTGCCTGTCTGAGCAGCAGCAACTAATAAATCGGTTTGACGACATAGAAATGCAGGGATCTGTAAGATATCAATGAACTGCGCAGCAATAGCAGCTTCCTCGTGGGCATGAATATCGGATGTTGTAGGTACATTAAATTTTGCACCTACTTTTTTGATCAATTCCAATCCAGTATCATCCCCAATTCCAGTAAATGAATTCGCACTGGTACGATTTGCTTTTCGATAGCTTGCTTTGAATACATAAGGGATGCCTAAATTTTTACAGATAGTGGATACCTTTTCTCCAATTTCCATCACCAATGCCTCATCTTCTACCACACATGGTCCAGCAATTAAGAAAAATTGATTGGGATCGTAAGTTTGGGTTTTGAATAAATCTTGTAAATAGTTAGGTATCATAAGGAGCGTTTTGCAAGAACAAAGTTAAAGAAATTGAATGAAGTATTGGTTACTTAAAAGCGTAAGCCCAAGCTAATTCCTAAGCCTCTAATTCCTGCCCAAGGTCCTTTCATGTCTGTAGTAGCACCATTTTGGGTTACTTTAGATGTTAATTCAAAAGGGTTCACCTTGGTATCATCCAATGTTTTTTGAAGTGCGTCAACTGCTTGAGTTGGTAATTTTTCTGGCGCAACGAAATTTAATGCACCATTTGAATTACCAAAGTGTCCGCCAATGAACCAGATATCAAGCACCAATTTTGTAAGTAATTGTTTTTGTAATCCAATATAGGCCCCATAACTATTTGACTTGATAGTTGCATTGAGCCCAGCCGTTTTTGTCATGGGTGCAGGTGCAATCAACGCACCTACTGCCTTATCAGGCGTGTAAGTGTATTCTACAGGAACAGATAAATCAAAATTGGCAAACCTAGCATAGGGTGCAATATAAAAGCCAGACATTTTTTGCAAGCCTAAATAGAATCTACTTTCAAAAGTCAAGGCATTGTTTCCCATTTGGAACAAATCAAAATTGATCGCCGAATTGTCAATGTATTTTTCTGCGATCGATTGCAAAGGTAGGCCCCCTTTTGGCATATAACGATAGCTAGCAGAAACAGACATAAAATGATTCAAACTTCTTTCATAAGAAAAGTGGTAGTTCCTCAAAGCAAAGCTTGTCAAATTACCCTTGATGATATTTTTACCACCAATTAATTTTTGAGCAGGTACTTGTAATGTTACAAGTAAAGCTAGTATAAAGAGCAATTTTTTCATAGTTATTTTTATTTTGTGTACTTCCATTTGAATTGTAAAGATAGGCCAGCTTGTTGATACGCATCCGATTTCATTGGAGCCATCTGCATTACTAAATTATTACTCACATCAAATTCTTTTAAGTGACCAGATACAGAAGCGTCCACCACATTGATCCCCCAGGCTATTATAAACCACATAATAGATACGTCTCTGTTTTTTCTAAATATATTTCGATAACTCTGAAGTGAACCAGCACTTAAATTTTTTAATGTAGGATCTATCTTACTCACATTGGAGATGTCACCATTGGCTTCTTGAATTCTTGCTTCATAGGCAAATTTTGTTTTTGCGTATAAATCGTTGTTGTAGACATAGGTGACAACAGGTACAGAAAGAACACCGTATACCAATGGAATTTTCCAATATTGTTTATTGTAAGCTTGTCCTAGTCCTGGTAAGATGGCAGAACGATTGGTTGCTTTTTTTGGGGAATGTTTTACGATATTGATTGTGCTATCTTGAGCCCACAAGGTTTGTTGTAAACACAACAAAAACAATATGGTATAGAAGCATTTCATCTAACTAATACTTACTTGCATTGCGTCAAGGATCTTGTTCAAAGCATTTAAATCATTGTAGCTAATGGTAATTTTGCCCGATCCGTTTTTTTGATGCTGTAATTGAACTTGAGTTCCAAAATGGTCCTTTAATTTATTCTCCAATCTCTGGTATACCGGCGATAGCTGATTTTGATGATTTGTATTGGTTGATTTATTTGAACCAGACGTTGGGGTTAAATTTTTAATCAGTGCTTCTGTTTGGCGAACTGTCAATCCTTTTTCAATAATTTCTTTCAATAAGAAAAGTTGCTTATCCACTTCTTTGCCAATCAATAATTTAGCCAAACTCACACTCAAACTTCCGTTTCTTAGCGCGGCTTGTATTGCAGGTGGTAATTCTAATAAACGTATGTAGTTGGACACGGTAGAACGATCTTTACCCATACGCTCGGCTACTTGTTCTTGGGTATAGTTGAGTTCATCCATCATTCTTTGGTAACTCAACGCCACTTCGATTTCGTTTAGATCAACTCTTTGTAAGTTCTCTAATAATGCTAGTTCTAATAATTCTTTATCGTTTCCTAATCTGATATAAGCAGGTATATCCGTTAATCCTGCAATTTTTGCAGCACGGAATCTTCTTTCTCCTGCAATCAATTGGAATTTGCCATTGGCTAATTGTGCAACTGTAATAGGCTGGATTAAGTCATGCATTTTCAAAGACTGAGCTAATTCTTGTAAAGCCTTTTCGTCAAAGTCTTTTCTTGGGTTCTTAGGATTTACAATAATACTTGTCAATGCAATCCTGTTAATGGCTACAGCTTTTTCAATAGCAGCAGGTTGAACCTTTCCTGCAGGGTTTTTAAACTCTGCATCCATATTCTGCAATAAAGTGCGAAGTCCTTTACCAATTAAATCTTTGTTGGGTATGCTTTTACTCATTGTACTAATCTATTATTCTCTCGGCATTACTCATTTTAGTCATGCCATTTTTCTGTAAAATTTCTTTTGCCAAATTTAAATAATTCACTGTGCCCTTACTATCTGCATCATATAAAATAACTGGTTTACCCACGCTAGGGGCTTCACTCAATCTAGTGTTACGATGAATAATTGTAGAGAACACCATTTCATCAAAATGCTTTCGAACTTCACTTACAACTTGGTTGCTTAATCTAAGTCGACCATCATACATGGTCATTAAAATTCCCTCTATCTGTAATTCTGGATTTAATCTACTTTGAACAATTTTAATGGTGTTCAATAATTTACCTAAGCCTTCCAAAGCAAAGAACTCACATTGAACTGGCACAATCACACTATTGGATGCGACCAAGGCGTTCACAGTAATTAGGCCTAGGGATGGCAGGCAGTCAATGATGATAAAATCATATTGGTCGTCTAGGGCGGTTAATAAATTTTTTAAAACGTTTTCTCTATTTGGGAAATTCACCAATTCGATTTCTGCACCCACTAAGTCGATATGAGAAGGGACAAGGTCTAAATGTGGAATTTCTGTTTTTAAAACGACATCTGACAATGGGGTGCCATTGATCATCGCGTCATAAAGGCTGGTGTTGATATTATGCAGGTCAAAACCAACTCCAGTTGTGCTATTTGCTTGAGGATCAGCGTCAATTAACAGTGTTCTATATTCTAAAACAGCCAAACTTGCAGCAATATTAATTGCCGAAGTAGTCTTACCCACACCTCCTTTTTGATTTGCTATACCAATAATTCTTGCCATATAAAAAGCCTCCTTAATTTGCTCCAAAAATACGGCATAAATAGTAACAATTAGGCTTAATTTTACACCTTAATCCGAACTATGAAGAACCCCGTTTTTGTATTCATCCTCATTACTTTCTTGATTTTGATTGATTTTTACATCTTTCATGTGTTAAAAATCATGCTTAATGGAGCAAGCGCAGGCGTAAAAACAGCTGTTAGCTTTGGCTATTGGTTTCTATGTATTGCCAGTTTGGGTTCTTTTTTGCTCTTCCCTTTTATTGTGAATCCGTATTTTAGACAGTATATTTTTTCGATAGGGATTGGCTGGGTCATTGCCCAAATCACCCTGGTCGTATTTTTTTTGGTGGATGATTTAAGGAGGGGCGCTTTTTGGACCTTGGGGCAGGTGGCATCTACAGCTGGTGCAAAATTCATGAATTCAGAGCAAGGCATACCTAGATCTGCATTTTTAAATTGGCTAGGAGTAGGGGTTTCCTCTTCCTTATTTTTTTCTTTATTGTATGGTTTTGGCAATAAATATAAGTACCAATTATTGCATAAGAAAGTATCCATTAAAAATTTACCTGCCGCATTTAAGGGCTTTAAAATTATTCATATCAGTGATATTCATAGTGGAAGTTTAAAAGAAAAAAATGCAGTTCAAAAAGGGATCAATTTAATTCAACAACAAAAAGCAGACTTAATTCTTTTTACAGGAGATTTAGTGAATGATAAGGCAACTGAAATGCAGGACTGGACAGAGGTGTTTGGTCAATTGACTGCATCAAAAGGCGTCTTTAGTACTTTAGGTAACCATGATTATGGGGATTATGTGCAATGGCCTTCCAAAGAAGCTAAATCGGCTAATTTGGACGCATTAAAAGCGGTGCATGCTTCCATGGGATGGAAATTATTAATGAATGAACATGTTGTTATTGAGAAAGAGGGTGCTCAAATTAAATTAGTGGGCATCGAAAACTGGGGTGCAAAAGCTCGTTTTCCTAAATATGGTCAATTGAGTAAAGCCCTTGAGGGTGTGGATCCAACTGATGTGATTGTTTTAATGAGTCATGATCCAAGTCATTGGGAAGCGCAAGTGATTCCTGAATTTCCACAAGTAGATCTAATGTTATCTGGTCACACACATGGGATGCAATTTGGGTTAGAAAATCCCTATTTTAAATGGAGTCCTGTTCAATGGGTTTATAAACAATGGGCTGGATTGTACCAACAAGGAGATCAAAAATTATACGTTAACAGAGGTTTCGGATTTTTAGGCTATCCTGGAAGAGTGGGGATTATGCCAGAAATTACAGTATTGGAATTGGTTTAATGCTTCACTTGTATTACAAAATTTAAATTTATACGTTCTATAATTATTGCTTCATGGGTTTGTTGAATCAATCACCTTTTAAATAAACATGATGAAAAAAATCATACTACTAGCTTCTGTCTTGATTACTATTACTGTTAATGCGCAAGAAAAAATAGGCATAGGCATTAAAGTGGGTCAAAATCTCACCAGTGTGAATTCGGTAGCGGTAGATAGACACACATCTTCTTATCATGGTGGGGTTGCTTTTCAGATTGGCCTTTCAGACAAAATAAGTTTGGTGCCAGAGGTGTTACTTTCTCAAACTAAATTATCTACCAATCCTTCTATCATTGCTGTTTTAGGGGATAGTAGGTATAAGCCAGAAACATATCATTTGAACTACCTGATTGTTCCATTATTGGTCCAAGTAAAACCATTCTCCTCATTGCTTTTACAAGCAGGACCACAATATGGTATATTAATAGACCAAAAGAAAGATGGTAAAGAAAATGTACAACTAGCATTTCAACAAGGCGAATTCTCCTTTGTGGGGGGCGCAAAAGTTGATCTTGGTGGCTTTTTTGTTTACGGCAGATATGTGGTTGGCTTACAAAATATCAGTCAATTACAAGATCAAGCAAAGTGGAGAACAACCCAATGGCAGCTTGGTATAGGGATGAGTCTATTTGGCTTTTAAAGCTTGTTTAAATTCGATAATCAATTGGTTTAATTGCTTTTGATCTGCAATTTGTTTTGCAATAAAACTATTGTCATTTAAGTCACCCACAATGGCGTCCATTTCGGCTTGGTTTTGGTAGACCATTTTTCTAAACGGATTCGTATAATCTTTTGCTCTGGAGCTTTTTATTTTTTGGGTAATCTCTTCTTTAATTGCTTGATAACGATCTAGCCATTCATTTATTTTTTTACTACTAAGCCCACTTATGGTTGTTCCTTCAATTAACTCTAGACAATATAAAGCGTGTAGATTTTTTTTAACTAAATACGTATCTGTTTCTTTTTGATAATATTGATGCACTGCATCCCAACTGTTTAGTTTATCTATTTTAATTTGCTGAAGCATGGATTGAACTGATTTAGTAGGGATCAGCTGTCCACCAATATTACTCCATTCAGTAGCTGCACCAGTTGTTTTGATTGCTTTAACCTTTGCGGATAAACCCTTTAATCCATTTTGGGTTAGTTTAAGCATAAATTGATCCATACCATACATGAAAATCATTTTTTCAAAAATGGCAAAGGCGTCATAACATTTGATTAATCTAGTTTTACGTTTGCTATTTTCAAATCCTTCTACAAAAACGTCTAATTGGTCAATTTCTTTTTTTGTTTTTGTACTGAGTAATTTACAACCTAATTGTAATAATTGTGCTTCTGTAATTTGGATTGACTTCTTTTCTTTTAATAGTTGTGCTTTTGCTACTGCGATTGCAATAATTGTTCTGCCTTTGATTAATTCATGGACACTGTCTGGTGCTAAATAGTCATATTCAAAATATTGATCTATATTTTTTCTATTATCTCTGTCTTGGTATTTCCAAGCATTTCTTGCTAACGCATAAAAATTGTATAAAAACCAATAGCCAGGCATCACCACCAATTCATCTTTTGTAAGATCATTGCTAATAAGAGAAAATGGAATTGGGATATTCAATTCATAATTATAATCCCCTTTGTTTAAAATGGTGAAACTTGGAAAAATAGAATTGTGCTTAATGCTCACACATAGTCCTGGCCAGAAGCCTCTGCCCATAATCACTTCGCCATCTGCCCCTCTGCTATTGTGGTTGGATCCTAATGTCGCACCAGCAGCAATATTACTTTGACCCATCACAAGCGCAGCACAAAGAAATGAATTGTTATGGTGCTGTTCGTGTGCTGGATAAATTAAAGAGTTCAATACCTCACAACAAGAGATGGTTGCGTTCGCTCCTAAAAAAGAGTTGATCAATCTTGCACCATATTTTAATTGCGAGTAATCCGACATGATAAAACGTACTGCTTTAATGCCATAGAATATTCTACAACCATATCCAATAATACCATTCACCAATTCTGACCCTTCTCCAATTTGCGTCTTAGCAAGTTCATTGGAGTTGATGGTCACATTTTTTATTTTATTGGCTCCTTTTAAATAGGCATCTGTGCCTATCCAAGTGTCTTTAATGATTCTACAATTTTTGATAACCGAACGATCTCCAATTTTTCCATAATAGCCTCGCTTATTATCAAATTGTTTTTCTGTCAGTTCAATGAATTTATCTTGTAGTACTTGATCCTGCCTATTTCTAGTCCATAAAAAGGCATCTGCAGCGCTCATGCCATTGAAAGGAAGGACTTTCCTGCCGGTATTTTCGTTGCATAACTCCAACCAAATTCTTACCGACTCAGGCTCGCCTTTTTTTAGAATGCCATTACCAAATTTTGCATGATTGGTTGTTACCAATTCATTGACGTTATTGATAATCACCTCGTCTCCAACAATATAATGAGATAGATAGTTGACATTGTGAATGGCGACGTTATTGCCAAAATCAGCGCTGATGATAGTAGAATTGTATAGTCCAACTGGCACTGTTAAATCACTAAAGCAAAGACAGGTTGTTTCTAAATTACCAATACGAACCAATCCAAAAAATGAACAGTTTTTAACGAGTTCAGGATTAAATGCATTAGACACCAAAAGTTTCGACCAATCATCACTTGAATTTCCATTGCGCACTAAAATTTCAATCTCTAATGCAGTTAGGGAGCGGTATTTTATGCCACTTCTATTTTGTTGATTGCGTAAATAGTATTCGTCTTTTCCTTTTGGTAGGTCTTTTATAAAACCATAGCCTAGTTTTTGAATAGCTACTTTTTTTATTTCATTCATAGTGTTAACTAATTATTTAAACATGGTAGGATGCATTTCATCCCAACCAGTTGCTTTTTGATACTGATGTGCAATATTTAAAATGGTACCTTCGTCAAATAATTTTCCTACAAAACTTATGCCTGTAGGTAGTTGCCACTTTGCATCTAATCCTGTTGGCACACAAACCACAGGATGGCCAGTTAAATTCGTAATCGCCGATTGATTGCCGCCACCTCTAGATGGACAAATAATAGCATCGTATTGTGATATCACTTCATTGACTTTTTGCATGAGTATCGTTCTATGCCTTTGTGCATTGATATATTCTACGGCAGGTACAAACCTGGAGGTTCTAAATGAATTTGGCCAATCATTTTTTGTTTGTCTTGTTAATGCATCATCTAATCCTGAACGAGTCATATCGTCAAATTGTGCACCAGCTTCAGCGCCAATCACAATGTCCATGATATTGAACTGGTAAACGCCACTGTCTGGAAAGTTGATTGGAATTAATTCAATGCCCATTTTTTTGAATTGCTTCAACACTTCAAACTCTGAACGGTTGGTATCTTTAATTTTATCAAAATAATTTTTTGCGTAGGCAATCTTATAAGTTTTAAGATTCGTTTTTGGTGCGTAATTGAATGGCATATCAACTGCAGATCCGTCTTTGCCATCTGTGCCATGTAAATAATGAAACACAATGGCAGCATCATTGGCAGAACGCGTGATTGGGCCTACTTTATCTAAGCTATAGCTCAATGCCATTCCGCCAGAACGGCTGATGCTACCAAATGTAGGTCTAAGTCCTGTGGCGCCGCAAGTTGTAGCAGGAGAGACAATGCTTCCCCAGGTTTCGGTGCCTATCGCAAATGGAACCAATCCTGCAACAGTTGCAGAAGTTGAACCAGCGGATGATCCAGAAGATCCAGTCTTTAAATTCCATGGATTCTTTGTTCTCCCACCAAACCAATAGTCGCCCATGGCAAGCGCACCCAAAGTAAATTTTGCCACCAATACAGCTCCGGCAGCTTTCAATTTTTCATACACAAAAGCGTCTTCTTGGATGACTTGATTTTGGTAAGGAGCAGCGCCCCAAGTGGTCTTGGTATTTTTTATTGCAAATAAATCTTTTAATCCATAAGGGATACCATGTAATTGACCTCGGTATTTACCTGCAGCGATTTCGGTATCTGCTTGTTTTGCTTGTGCGAATGCTAGATCTTCTTGAATACTAATCACACATTGTAAAGTGTCACCATATTTTTTAATTCTATCAATAAAAAATTGAGTCAATTCAACCGAACTGATTTTTTTATTTTTAATTAAATAAGCCAGTTGTTCGATTGAATAAAAAGCAAGCTCATTTTTATTAGCTGGTAAATTAATTGCAGTAGGTGCATCCCAAATAATTGGTTTTTGCACTTTGTTTAATTTCATGCCTGGCAGGATAGCAGTATGCCAAAGACTTAATGGGGTACTATTGTTTAATGACAATGCGTGCATGGCTTTATAGTTTGCCAAATTATCTATCACATCATTGAATAAGGAATCAATTTCAGGATCTGTAAATTGAAGGTCTATTAATTTCGCACTGCTTAGAAGGTCAGATTTGACAATCGGACGTTCTTGAGCAAATAGGGAAGTCGTAATAATAGTAACAAAAGGGATAAGGAGCAAAAAGCCAATCTGCATTTTTTTCATAAAAAACTATTTAGGTAATTAGCTCAAAGATAATATTACCTAGTCGGTTTTGAATTGGGAAATCGTCTTTTTTGTCCTCCATTTTGACCGCCTTCACGTGGCGCCCTGCCTCTGACGTTATTGGGTTTGCCCCAACCTGCGTCTTTTGAGGTTTTATTTGCGTGAAACTGCTGCATTGGGTAGGGATGGCTTTCAATCACAGGGATCGTTTTGCCAATTAGTTTTTCAATATCTTTCAAAAATACTTTTTCCTCATAATCACAGAACGAATAGGCTGCGCCAGAGGCACCAGCTCTTCCTGTTCTACCAATACGGTGGACATAGGTTTCGGGAATATTCGGAATCTCAAAATTAATCACATGTGCTAATTCATCCACGTCAATTCCTCTTGCTGCAATATCAGTAGCAACTAATACTCTTGTAGATTGATCTTTAAAATTACTCAATGCCCTTTGTCTTGCATTTTGAGATTTATTACCATGAATGGCTTCTGCAGAAACATTGTTTTTTACCAATAGGTTCACCACTTTGTCTGCGCCATGTTTTGTTCTAGTAAAGACCAACACATTTTTGATATTTTGGTCTTTCAACAATTCCATTAGTAAGGAATTCTTATTGACTTTATCTACAAAATAAACAGATTGTTCAATGATTTCTACTGTCGACGAAACTGGCGTAACTGATACTGAGCTTGGTTTATTTAAAATAGCATTTGCTAAACTCACAATTTCAGTAGGCATGGTTGCAGAGAAGAATAACGATTGTCTTTTCTTTGGTAAGACTGCCAATAGTTTTTTGATATCGTGTACAAATCCCATGTCTAACATACGATCGGCTTCATCTAATACAAAAAATTCTACGTCTCTTAAACTAAGATGACCTTGATTCATTAAATCCAATAAACGACCTGGTGTAGCAATCACCACATCTACGCCATTTCTAAGTGCAGTTACCTGAGGTCCTTGACCTACTCCGCCAAAAATAACCGTACAATTTAAAGGCGTATGTCTTCCGTAGGCCTCAAAACTTTCGGCGATTTGAATGGCCAATTCTCGTGTTGGCGTAACAATTAATGTTCTAATTTTTTTACGCCTCTCTGCAGGTTTATGTTGTAACAATAACTGGATAATAGGAAGGGTGAAAGCGGCAGTTTTACCTGTGCCGGTTTGTGCGCAACCAAGTAAGTCTTTTCCATCTAATATAATAGGGATCGACTGTGCTTGAATAGGCGTTGGGGTGGTGTAGCCTTCTTCGAAAAGGGCTAATAGGATAGGCTCAATTAGGCCTAATTCTTTAAAATTCGTACTCATAATGGACTGCAAGGTACGATATTTTCAACGGAGCCTTAATTATTGGGTAAAAGACTGTATTTGCGCATCTGTTGATGCATGATTTTAAACCAGATTGGAGGGAAGAGTGAAAGGATGATCATGCCAGGATAACCTGTTGGCATTTGGGGCGCTTCATCCAGATTTCTCAAAATTTGATATTTGCGTGAAGCAAGATAATGATGATCACTATGTCTACTCAATTCAAATAGCATCAATCTTCCAATAATATGGTTACTGTTCCAACTATGATGTGGCTGCACTCTTTCAAATTGTTGTTCTTGGCCTTTTGCTCTTTGCAAACCATAATGTTCAATATAGTTTACCGATTCAAGTAAGATGGCGCCTAAAAAAGCAGCAAGTATAAAATAAGCTGTAATAGTGATTCCAAAATTTATAAAAATTAGGAGGACTAATCCTAATTGAATGATTTGAAACAACATCATTTCATTGAAGATGGCAGGTAAGAAACCCTTCTTCTTTTTTGCATCCTCGATTGCAATATGCCATGCACTTAAATAAGTACCAATAAAAGTTTGTATCCAAAATGCATAAACCGTTTGTTTGAATTTAGCGGTACTAGGATCATTAGGAGTAGCTACATGTTTGTGGTGTCCCTTATTGTGTTCAATAAAGAAGTGCATGTATAAGCTTGAAAGCAATAAAGATTTAGCTAAAAATTGTTCAAATTTGTTGGTTCTATGTCCTAATTCATGTGCGACATTAATTCCAAATGCACCGCATAACAAGCCCATCCCAATGATGCTACCCAAGGTATCTACATTTGATTGGCTGGAACCAATATGGGTAAAAAAAGTATACAATAAAAAATACTGAAGCGGCACAGTGCACCATAATACGATATCATACCATTGATTGGCTTTGGCCAATTGTTCTTCGGCCGCGTCTAAATTTGCTGGATTGGGTGCAATAAATAGTTCGGCCATTGGCACCATAAAAAATGTATAGATCAATGGCGTCCAACAATACCAACCAGATTTTGTAAAACTTAAATAGCCTAAGAAATACAATACAAAAGGAGTTGCGTATTTGAAAATTTTGATAAAATTTTGCATGACTAAATATAATAATAAGTTTCTGAAAACTTATTAAAGTACAGCAAAATTTTAGGTAGTATGATCCCTCCTAAAGGTTTTGTTTAACAATCTACCCTTATTAAAACTATTTCCCTCTATTCCTTCCTAGACTATTCTACGGTAACAGACTTCGCTAGGTTTCTTGGTTTATCTACATCAATCCCTTTAGCCACACCCACAAAATAACTCAGTAATTGTAAAGGGATGACACTTAATAATGGGGCAATCACTTCGTCGATTTCAGGTACAAACATGATATTGTCCGACATGGTTGGCAGGACGGTATCACCTTCGGATGCAACAGCAATAATTTGACCTTTTCTAGCTTTAATTTCTTGGATATTAGAAACTACTTTTTCATAGTAAAGATCCTTAGTTGCTACAAAAACAACTGGTAAATTTTCGTCCACCAAGGCGATTGGTCCGTGTTTCATTTCTGCTGCTGGATACCCTTCGGCATGGATATAGGTAATCTCTTTTAATTTCAATGCACCTTCTAATGCAATTGGAAAATTAAATCCTCTTCCTAAATATAAAAAGTCCTTAGCATCTTTGTATTGTTTTGCAATCGCTTCAATCTTTGTGGTATCTGCTAAAATTGTTTTTACTTTTTCTGGAACAGATGCCAGTTCATTGATTAAGTGTTCATAGCGTTCATCAGAAATGCTTCCTTTTGCCTTTGCTATTTTCAACGCCATCATGGTCAAAACTGCTAATTGTCCTGTAAAGGCTTTGGTACTTGCAACACCAATTTCTGGTCCGGCATGGGTATAAGCACCAGCATGACTCAATCTTGCGATACTACTTCCAACTGCATTCACCACACCAAATATAAAGGCCCCTTTTTCTTTCGCACTTTCTAATGCCACCAATGTATCTGCAGTTTCACCACTTTGAGAGATGGCTATAATCACATCACCAGGATGAATCACGGGATTACGGTATCTAAATTCTGATGCGTATTCTACTTCTACGGGGATGCGACATAATTCTTCAATCATATATTCTGCTACCAAGCCAGCATGCCAACTTGTTCCGCATGCCACAATCATAATTCTAGAAGCTTTTGTCAATGCTTCTAAATGATTGTCGACGCCAGCCATAATAATTTGATGCTGCTCCTGTAAAAATCTTCCTCTTAAGCAATCAAAAATAGTGGCTGGTTGTTCAAAAATTTCTTTCAACATAAAATGGTCATAGCCGCCTTTTTCAATGGCCGCTAATTCCATATCTAGTTTTTGTATAAATGGCGTTTGCTTTTCGTTGCCTAAATTTTTCAATATCAATTCACCCTTTTTCACAATCGCAATTTCATAATCATTCACATACACCACTTCCTTGGTGTATTCGATGATAGGAGAGGCATCACTCGCTAAAAAGTGTTCGTCTTTTCCAATGCCAATCACCAAAGGACTTCCTTTACGTGCAGCAATGATGGTTTCAGGATCTTCTTGGTCTATTAATAAGATACAATATGCACCAACGATTCTTTTTAACGCAATGCGTAATGCTTCTTCTAAATTACTATTGTTATTGTCTTGGATGTCTTGAATGAAATTCAATAATACTTCGGTATCGGTATCACTATTAAATGTATAACCTTTGGAAAGTAGTTCCGTTTTAATTTGTGTATAGTTCTCAATAATACCATTGTGCAACATGGCCAATCGGCCATTGTTGGATAAATGCGGATGTGCATTGCGATCAGATGGTTCGCCATGTGTAGCCCAACGGGTATGCCCGATACAAATATGGGAGTGCATATTTTTTCCAACCACAGCTTCTTCTAATTCAACCACCTTGCCCTTTTTCTTATGCACTTGTAAATTGCCATCTTGAATGATTGCAACCCCGGTACTATCATAGCCACGATATTCTAATCGCTTTAATCCTTTTAATACAATTGGGTATGCTTCTCTATGACCTATATAACCTACGATTCCACACATATTTTGATGATTTGAACTTTATTCAATAATTTATGCAAAATTAAACATTAATAATTTAATGTATGCATCCCAAATTGAATTTTGATACAGCTACGGACATCATTTTAGAAAATGAACGCGTGTTATTGCGTCCTTTGGTGCAAGAAGATGCGGTTTTTTTATCGCCTTATGTCAAAGAAGAACCAACACTTTGGAAATACGCTTTAACACCTATCACAACTGATCAAGAATTTGAACAATATATTGCGACTGCTATTGAAACAAGACATTTAAAATCTGCTTATCCATTTATTGCCTTTGATAAACTACAAAAAAAATATGTCGGGAGTACAAGATTTTACGATATACAATTAAATAATAGTTCGACACAATTTGGATATACCTGGTATAGTGAATGCACTTGGGGAACAGGTTTGAATGAACACTGTAAATTATTGCTCTTAGAATTTGCATTTGAAACAATCGGCTTTGAGCGTGTTGAATTTCGTGCAGACAACAGAAATAAACGAAGCATTGCGGCCATGAAAAAAATTGGATGCACTGTAGAAGGGATATTACGCAATCATCTACCAACAAGTGATGGCACAAGACGTGACTCTATTGTTTTAAGTATGTTGAAGGAAGAATGGCCAAGGATTAAAGCAGGGTTCCTTGCAAGAATAAAAATGCTAGACCAAAATAAATAAGGATTGCAGTGACATCCACTAAAGTGGCAACAAATGGGGCAGATGAAACGGCTGGATCGGCGCCTAATCTTTTTAAAACCATTGGCAGCATGGATCCAGTGATGGTTCCCCAAATCACCACACCCACCAAGGTTAATCCGATCGTGCTCGCAATTAAGATCCAATGTTCTCCATAGAATCCTGGAGCAATAAAATGCCAAACCATTACTCTAAAAAATCCAATTACACCTAATACCAAACCTAATAATAAGCCACTTAGAATTTCTCTTTTTAAGATTTTCCACCAATCTTCAATGGTGATTTCACCAATCGACATGGCTTGTATAATTAAAGTAGAAGCTTGTGAGCCAGTATTACCACCGCTGGATAAAATTAATGGGATAAATGTAGTCAACACAATTACTTTTGCAATCTCTCCTTCAAAATAACCCATTGCTGTAGCAGTTAACATTTCACCTAAGAATAATACCACCAACCAAGTGATTCTTTTTTTGAATAAATTAAAGATAGACATGTCTAAATAAGGTTCGTTCAATGCTTCAGTACCTCCCATCTTTTGCATATCCTCACTGAACTCCTCATTCGTTACCCATAAGATATCATCAATGGTCACAATACCTAATAGCACATCATTGTCATCGACCACTGGAATCGCGACTCTGTTATTCATTTTAAATACCTGACTCGCATGTTCTTGGTCGTCATACACATTCAATGCCACATACCTACCATCAATGATGTCTTTAATGATATCAGTTGGTTTTGCTAATAACAAATCTCTAATTCGAATATCATCCACTAAACAACCCAATTCGTCAATAATATAAATCACGTCAATTGTCTCTGAATTCTTACCATATTTTCTGATATTGTCTAAAACTTGCGCAACAGTATAATTCGGATATACATAGACATAATCGGGCGTCATCATACGTCCAACTGAATCATCAGGATAACCTAAAAGCGATAAAGTGATTTTACGTTCTTCGGGATCCAATAATTTAATGAGGTCACGGATGGCTGCTTTTGGTAATTCTTCAAAAAAGTCAGTACGGTCATCTGGAGGTAATTCGTTTAAGATCTTCGCTGTCTTTCTTGCAGGGAGTTCTTTAATGATATCCTTCTGCTGGTTAATGTCCAATAATTTGAAGACACTTACTGCACGATGTACGGTCATAGTATCCACAATCAAGCCTTCTTTTTCGGGGAATTCATTCACAAGCTCCACCACATCACTGATGTTTTGCTCGTCTAAAAATTCCTTTAAAAGCGGCATGTCTTCTTTAGAGAGGATCTCTAAAAAAACTTCTGATAATATGATTTCGTCTTCTAATTCGGCTGACATGGCTGCAATTTACGAAATCATACTAGGATATGCTAACTTTATGCAATGATATTGCCAATTTTGTACATTATGGAGACCGCCCATCGAGGTAGAGGGGTTTTTACAACCGAGGCCATTCCTGCTGGAACAACCATTGAAATTGCACCTGTCATTGTACTAAATCAAACAGAACGTGCGCTAGTGGATACCACATTATTACATGATTATATTTTTGAATGGGGGATCAATGAACAAGAAGCTGCGGTTGCTTTGGGCTATGTGTCTATTTATAATCATCATGTGGATGCCAATTGCAAATACGATATGGATTTTGAACATAAGACCATTCAAATTCAAACAAAACGTGCCGTTGCAGTGGACGAAGAATTAAGTATCAATTATAATGGGGACGGGGTTACGGATAAACCAGTTTGGTTTGAAACAAAATAATATTCATTATTTTAGTTGATACACCCTTACATAATCAATCTCCATTTTTGCTGGCAGGATGGCATCATCCACGCCTTTTGCACCTCCCCAATTTCCACCAAATGCAATATTTTATAATAAATGCATGGGTCCATCAAAAGGCCAAGCGGCCTTTCCAGTGCCATTATTTTTAAAAGTATAATAAGCCTGATTGTTAAATAAAATAGTCACACTGTCTTTATTCCAAATCACTGAGTAGTCGTGAAATTGTGTATCAAAATCTTTCACAATGATGGTATCCGTTTTTTGATTACCAATCATATGGTTAAAACTTTTTGTATGCGTGGTGGCATGAATGAATCCAGGATTAAATCCCACATGTTCCATGATATCAATTTCTCCATCATCTGGCCATTTTAATGGGGTAGTAGATCCTAACATCCAAATAGCGGGCCAAGTGCCTAATCCTTTTGGTAATTTTGCACGCACATCAATTCTTCCATAAATCCAATCTCCTTTTCCTTTTGTGACTAATCTTGCAGAACTATATTTTCGGTCCTCCATTATTTGTTGCTTCAATACGATTGTTAAGAGTCCATTATTTACACTAGCATTCCCGATAGAGTCCTTGGTATAATATTGCAATTCATTATTGCCCCATCCCCATCCGCCTACATCATAATTCCATTTTGTAGGGTCAGGTAATCCGGTGTAATTAAATTCATCGGACCAAACCAGTTGCATCTTTCCCCCATTGCTAACTTTACTTGTTTTGTCAATTTGTTGACTTTGTGCAGACAAACTAGCAAAAACAAATAAACATAATAGAAGGGAGGATAAGGATCTAGATAGCTGCATAAAAGGATTGTTCAAGTTTAAATACGTGTTTACCTGTCTAAATTAGGTATTTTATGCTGTTTTAGTTGGGGATTTTATAAAAGGGGCGTAAATTTGCGCAATGTTATTCAACAATCATATCCATCATTTTCATCTGCTATCAAATAGGTAAGCTGTAGATGTTGGTATGTATCAATATTAAACAAAGGGCTTACTACATAGTAAGCCCTTTTAATTTTTATAAATAGTATATGCGATTAAAATTAGCGATTCAAAAATCAGGAAGATTAAATCAAGATTCCATGCAACTTTTAAAAGAATGCGGCATCGATATTAGCAATGGCAATAATCAATTAAAAGCAGAGGCAAGTAATTTTCCACTAGATGTTTTCTTTTTAAGAGACGATGATATCCCACAGTATGTGCAAGACGGAGTAGCAGATATTGGTTTTGTGGGAGAAAATGTAGTCTATGAAAAAGCTAAAAAAGTGGAAGTAGCTTATGCGCTTGGCTTTGGAAAATGCAGATTGAGTTTTGCGATTCAAAAAGGAGAAGCCTTCACTGGTCCACAATTTTTAGCTGGCAAGAAAATTGCGACTAGTTATCCGGTATTGGTGCAACAATATTTAGATCAACATCAAATTAAAGCAGAAATTCATGAGATTAGTGGAAGTGTTGAAATTGCTCCTGGTATTGGACTAGCCGATGTGGTTTGTGATTTAGTAAGCAGTGGATCTACCTTATTCATGAATGGATTGAAAGAAGCGGAAACAATTTTAAACTCACAAGCTGTTTTGGTTAAACGAAATAACCTTCCAGCTGAATTGGTCCCTATATTGGAGCGCTTATTATTCCGAATAGAGTCGGTTAAAAAAGCAAAGAAGCATAAATATGTTTTGTTGAATGCACCCAATGCACAACTAGACAAAATCATTGCGGTGCTGCCTGGTATGAAAAGTCCTACCATCGTGCCCTTGGCAACAGAAGGTTGGAGCAGTGTGCATACGGTGATTGAAGAAGCAGATTTTTGGAATTTAATTGAACAATTAAAAGCAGTAGGTGCCGAAGGTATTTTAGTAGTGCCTATTGAAAAAATGATTTTATAAGATGCAAGTATTTGAAGAACCATTGAAGCAGGACTGGGAAGCATTGTTGACGCGCCCAAATTTTGATGCAGCATTATTAATGCCGCAAGTACAATCGATTTTAGATGCAGTGGCTATGGAAGGAGATGCAGCTTTGTTTAGATTTAGTGAAACATTTGATCAAGTACAATTAAAAACGATTGTCATTGATCCTGCTATGATACAAGCTGCGGAAGCACTCGTTGCGCCTGCATTAAAAGCTGCTATCCAATCTGCAAAAGTGAATATTGAGATTTTCCATCAAGCACAAATCAAGAGAGAGGAAAAAATAGAGACCATGCCTGGTGTATGGTGTTGGAGGAAATCTGTTGGGATCGAAAAAGTGGGTATTTATATTCCTGGAGGCACAGCGCCTTTATTTTCTACTGTGTTGATGCTAGGTGTACCTGCAAAACTAGCAGGATGTAATGAAGTGATTTTATGTACCCCTCCTAGAAAAGATGGCACAGTGGATCCTGCTATTTTATATGCAGCGGGCTTAGTAGGCATCCAACAAATTTATACCATTGGAGGTGCACAAGCCATTGCCGCTATGGCATACGGCACAGCAACTGTACCTAAAGTGTTTAAAATATTTGGTCCAGGCAATCAATATGTCACAGCGGCTAAACAATTAATACAACAACAGGGTGTGGCCATAGATATGCCAGCAGGACCAAGTGAAGTTTGTGTTTATGCAGATGAAACAGCGATCCCTTCCTTTGTGGCGGCAGATTTATTATCACAGGCCGAGCATGGTGCAGATAGTCAAGTATTATTAATCGCAAGTAATAGAAATATTATTGACCAAGTGCAAATAGAATTAGAACTACAATTAGCTGAATTACCAAGGCAGGATTTTGCCATAAAAGCATTAGGCCATTCAAAAGCGATGGTGGTTGCCTTAAGAGAAGATGCCATTCAATTGATCAATGCCTATGCACCAGAGCACCTTATTTTATCGGTGGACAATGCCTTAGTGGTGGCAGAAAAAATCATCAATGCTGGATCGGTATTCATTGGCAATTATTCGCCAGAATCGGTAGGGGATTATGCTAGCGGAACCAACCACACTTTACCCACCAATGGCCATGCAAAAGCCTATAGTGGTGTGAGTGTAGATAGTTTTGTAAAAAAGATCACCTTCCAACAATTGACCGAGATGGGATTGAAAAATATAGCACAAACTGTGATTCAAATGGCATCGGGGGAGCAATTGGAAGCCCATGCGCAGGCTGTGGCAATTAGAGTGAAAGAAATAGAATCAAAAATATAATTTAAAGGACGAATTAAATTTGAACCATGGCATTTGAATTAGATAAATTGATTAGGCCAAATATTAAAACTTTGAAGCCTTATTCTTCTGCAAAAGATGAATATACAGGTGCCGCTAAAATTTTATTGGATGCCAACGAAAATAGTTTGGGTTCGCCATTAACTAAATGGTACAATAGGTATCCTGATCCTTACCAAAAACAACTTAAAGAAAAGTTGGCCTTTGTAAAACAAATTGCAGCCAATCAAATATTCATAGGTAACGGTAGTGACGAATGTATTGATATTTTATTTCGAACTTTTTGCGAACCCGGGAAAGACAATATCATTATTTGTCCTCCAACTTATCCTATGTATGAAGTAAGCGCGAATATCAATGATATTGCAGTACAGAAAGCACCATTGTTATCGGATTACCAACTCAATGTGGCGCATATTGAACAATTGGTGAATGCCAACACTAAAATTATTTGGATTTGTTCACCTAATAATCCAACAGGTAATTCTTTAGACAGAATTGATATTGAAACTATTTTAAATCATTTTGATGGCATTGTGGTGATAGATGAAGCCTATATTAATTTTTCAAAACAAAAGTCATTTGTTCAATCACTGATAGATTATCCAAATTTAGTGGTCTTGCAAACATTGAGTAAAGCCTGGGGCTTAGCCGGCCTGAGATTAGGCATGTGTTTTGCGAGTCCAGATATCATTGGCTACATGAACAAAGTAAAAGCGCCTTATAATATCAATATTGTAACGCAAGAGTTGGCATTGCAAGCTTTAGAAGAAGTGGGCCAGGTGAATGATATGATCCAACTTTTGGTTGACATGCGTAATGCACTAGCCGAAGTGATTGCATCTATGCCACATGTGATTCAAGTATTCCCTTCGGATACCAATTTTATTTTAGTAAAAATCCCTCAAGCAAGAAAATTATACGAATTCTTAATGTCTAAAGGGATTATTGTAAGAGATCGGTCTGCTTTAGAATTATGTGAAGATAGTCTTAGGATCACAGTGGGTACGGAACAAGAAAATACTTTACTTGTAGATGCGATGTATGAATGGATAACCAATACTTTTGAATAACTTTAAACAAACATATTTTAAATAAAATCAATCATCATGTATAAATTAAGCAACTTTTTATTGGCTTGTGTATTTGCTTTGTCAGTGAACGCGCAAGAAAATGCAGGGTTAAGATTACCTGTTGGATTTACGGCTACTTTATTTGCAGATCAAATTGGTACTGCAAGACATATCACTATCAATGACAAAGGGGTATTGTTTGCCAAATTGAACAAGGAAAATAAGGCAGGCCAAAGTATTGTAAGAATGGAAGATACCAACGGAGATGGTATTGCAGAAAAAATTAGTGGATGGGGAAAATATGGTGGAACGGGTATCTATGTGAAAGGGAATCAGTTGTATGCAAGCTCTGATGATGCAGTATATTTATACCAATTAGATGCCAATGGAGAAGTAACCAATCCAACTGCGCCTAAAACAATTATTCAAAATTTACATAGCAGAAGACAGCACGCTTCAAAATCAATCACTTTAGATCCTCAAGGCAATATTTATGTCAATATTGGTGCTTACTCCAATGCTTGTCAAGAAAAAGATAGATCTGTAGGATCGAAGGGCATGATGCCTTGTCCAATTTTAGATTCTGCTGGTGGTATCTGGAAATTTGATGGCAGTAAAGAAAATCAATCTTATGCTGAGGGTAAAAGATATGCTACAGGATTAAGAAATGTCATTGGCCTAGATTGGAACAAAACCACCAATAGTTTATTTGTAACACAACATGGCCGCGATCAGTTAAATACTTTTTATCCAACCATGTACACCGATGCTCAAAATGCAGATTTACCTGCAGAAACAATGTATGAAATGAAAGAAGGGGAAGATGCTGGATGGCCTTATGTGTATTACGACCCATTCCAAAAGAAAAAAATACTTTCTCCAGAATATGGTGGAGATGGAAAATTAGAAGGTGGCAAAAATGCACTTGATCCTTTGGTTGCTTTCCCTGCGCATATGGCGCCAATGGCATTGTTATTTTACAAGGGCAATCAATTCCCTGCTAAATATAAAGAAGGTGCATTTATTAGCTTTCATGGTTCTTGGAACAGAGCACCATTGCCTCAAGAAGGCTATTTTGTTGCTTTTGTGCCATTTAAGAATGGCAAACCTGCTGGCGAATGGGAAATTTTTGCCAATGGATTTGCAGGAGCAGATAATAATAAAAGTCCAAGAGGCGCAAAAGCAAGACCATGTGGTTTAGCAGAAGGCCCTGATGGAAGTTTATATGTAAGTGATGACAGTAAGGGGGCGATCTTTAAAATTAGTTTTAATAAATAATGATAGGAAAAATGCAATTTAAAATAGTCAGCTTGATTGTTGTAGCCTTGTTTTATTGTGTTCAGTCGAATGCACAAAATATGCAAAAGGGTAAAAAAATTTATGAAGCTAAATGTCTTGCCTGTCACCAAGCAGATGGAGGTGGCGTGCCAAACATGAATGCGCCACTTGATGCCGCTTCCAATGTGGTGGGGAAAGATATCGCAAGACTGGTGCGCATCATCCGTTATGGATACAACGAACGTATTGCACTAGACGGTTTTTATTATAGCAATGCGATGACAGCTAGCCCAGACTTAAAAGACAATGAGATAGCAGATTTGTTAACCTATATTAGAAACAGTTGGTCCAATAAAGCAAGTGTAGTTACGATTGCTCAGGTGCAGGCGGCTAAAAAGAAGAAATAAAAATAAAAGTAAACAATGCGACCAATTTTATTCATTGACAGAGACGGAGTGGTCCTAGAAGAACCTGCAATTGATTTTCAGATAGATCATATTGATAAGACTATTTTTGTACCTGGTGTAATTTCCAACTTACAAAAAATAGCCAACGATTTCGGCTATTATAAAGTCATGGTAACGAATCAGGACGGTTTAGGCACGGAGACTTATCCAATGTCCAGCTTCCAATCTTTTCAAGATTTAATGGTACGCACTTTAAAAGGCGAAGGCTTTGTGTTTGATGAAATGCATATTGATTCAACTTTTGCAAAAGACAACGCGCCTTCAAGAAAACCTGGAACAGGATTGGTAAAGCATTTGATGGATGATACTCAATTTGATTTAAGCAACTCTTTTGTGATTGGTGACCGTTGGTCGGATATTGAATTGGCAAAAAATATAGGATGTAAAGCCATCTATTTAAAATCCATTCTGCATCCTCTAAGTCCAGAACAGGAAATAGTATTAAGACCTTTTATTGCTTACGAAGCAAGTCATTGGGATGAAATTTATCAATTTTTGAAACTAGGATTGAGAACCGTCGTGCATGATAGAAATACCAAGGAAACAAAAATTCATATTGAATTGAATTTAGATGGAAAAGGTGATGCAACAATCCACACAGGATTAGGTTTTTTTGATCATATGTTAGAACAAATTGCAAGACATGGCGCATTGGATATGAAAATTCATTGCGAAGGTGATTTACATATCGACGAGCACCACACGATTGAAGATGTGGGCATAGCTTTAGGAGAGGCTTTTGCGAAGGGATTGATGGATAAAAGAGGGATGGAAAGATATGGCTTTGCTATTCCAATGGACGAGGCAGAAGCAAAAGTATTAATTGATTTTGGTGGAAGAAATTGGATCGTTTGGGACGCGGAGTTTAAACGAGAAAAAATTGGAGAAATGCCAACCGAGATGTTTTTTCACTTTTTTAAATCCTTTAGTGATGCGGCTAAAGCCAATATCAACATCAGTTGTAGAGGAGAGAACGAACATCATAAGATTGAGGCCATCTTTAAAGCCTTTGCTAAAGCCATCAAAATGGCTGTCAA
The DNA here is from genome assembly GCA_945865295.1 of Chitinophaga pinensis. Lineage (GTDB taxonomy): Bacteria > Bacteroidota > Bacteroidia > Chitinophagales > Chitinophagaceae > Sediminibacterium > Sediminibacterium pinensis_A. Next base: position 37,492 of record CAMBDE010000008.1, read on the forward strand.
GAGAAATCCTGCCAGCGATGCTTTGCCTAGCACTAAAGGGGTCTTATAAACCTAATATTCAATAGCCATTTGTCTGAGGTTTTTTTGGTTTAAAATACCGAAAGCCTTAATTTTGTACTCGAATGAAAACAATTAACAATTTTTGGTGGTGGCATACAAACTCCGTTGGGGTATTGTAAGGTCGTGACCGTAATTGTCAAGCTATACATCAACCCCGACAGATTCTGTCGGGGTTTGTTTTTTTAACGAATGATCAACTAAGCTACTAAGATGAAAAAAATTATAATACAAACTGAGGTGACTACAATGCTCGCCGATACATTTACACCTGTTGGCATCTATCTTCGATTGAGAGATCGATTCAGAGATACAATTTTATTAGAGAGCACAGACTCACATGCTGCTGAAAATAGTTATTCATTCATTGGAGTGAATGCGATTGGGGGGATTGAAATATCTAGCTTGAATGAAATAGAATATAAATATCCAAAGCATGAGCCTCAAAAAGAAGTCATTAAAAATGTGCAGGATGCGCCTGATCGAATTTGGTCCTATATGCAACATTTTGAGATGCAAGCATCCACTCAAAAAGAAACCGCTTTTGCGCAGGGCTTATATGGCTACACCACGTATGACGCCATCCCTTTTTTTGATACCATTGCATTCAAGACAGGTGCGCCTGTAATCCCATTGATGCGTTATCGATTATATCAATACGTGATTGCATTCAATCATTTTAAAGACGAATTATACATCTGTGAAAATAAAATAGAGGGCATCGATTCTGAATTAGACGCATTAATATCCTGTATCAAACATAAAGACGTACCTCAATATCCATTTAGTATAGTGGGCGCGGAATCTTCCAACTATACCGATGAAGCTTATCGCGTGGCTGTTCAAAAAGGGATTCAACATTGTATGCGTGGAGATGTGTTTCAGATTGTATTGAGTAGAAGGTTTCAACAACAATTTGCTGGAGATGAGTTCAATGTATATAGGACTTTAAGAAGCATCAATCCTTCCCCCTATTTATTCTTTTTTGATTATGGGGATTATAAATTAATGGGGTCTTCGCCAGAAGCGCAAATCATTATCAAAGAAGGTAAGGCTGTGGTACATCCTATTGCTGGTACATTTAAAAGATCTGGTGATGAAGCCGTAGATGCGGAAAGAACAAAAGCTTTATTGGATGATCCAAAGGAGAATGCAGAACATGTGATGTTGGTTGATTTAGCGAGAAACGATTTAAGTAGGGTTTGTACCGAAGTGCGTGTGAAACATTTTCGACAAGTACATTATTATAGTCATGTCATTCATTTGGTGAGTGAGGTAGAAGGTAAGGTGGCTAAAGAAGCCAATCCATTTCATTTGATAGCAAAAACTTTTCCTGCTGGCACATTAAGTGGTGCGCCAAAATTTAAAGCAATGCAATTAATCGATGGGATTGAACCAACTAAACGGTCTTATTATGGAGGATGTATTGGTTTTGTGGGCTTAAACGGCAGTTGCAATCAAGCCATCATGATTCGCACTTTCTTGAGTAGGCAAAATACATTGACCTATCAAGCAGGTGCCGGTGTGGTTGCAGCTAGTGATCCAGAAAGCGAATTACAAGAAGTGAATAATAAATTGAACGCATTAAAGATGGCTATTGTATTGGCTGAAAAAATTTAAAATAGATCCAATGAAAATATTAGTATTTGACAATTACGATTCATTCACTTACAACTTGGTTCAATTGATCAAGGAGCAGTCGAATGCTTTGGTGGATGTATTTAGAAATGATGAAATTCCTTTAGAAGTAGTGAAGGCATATGATAAAATTTTATTGTCACCTGGTCCAGGCATTCCATCTGAATCGGGTTTACTCATTCCTCTAATTCAGGAATACGCAGCCACTAAATCTATCTTAGGGGTTTGTTTAGGACAACAAGCCATTGCAGAAGCATTTGGAGGCAGTTTAACCAATCTCTCAAAAGTGTATCATGGCATAGCAACCCCTGTTGAATTGATTGGAAATTCAGTTTTATTTGAAGGGATTCCAAAAACGTTTCATGTAGGTAGGTACCATAGTTGGGTGGTGAATGAAAATGATTTACCCACAGCATTAAAAATAACTTCTAAAGATGCAGATGGTTATATCATGTCCTTAGAACATACTACCTATGATGTAAAAGGAGTGCAATATCATCCGGAAAGTATTTTAACGCCCGAAGGTGCTAAGATCGTTGGTAACTGGTTGAAAAACTAATAAAATAATTTGATGAAAAAGATTTTACAATATTTATTTGAACATAAAACTTTGAGTCGAGCCACTGCGAAGGAGGTCTTGGTTCAGATTGCGCAAGGTGCATACAATGAACACGAAGTGACTTCCTTTGTGACCGTTTTCTTAATGCGAAGTATCACCATTGACGAATTAATGGGTTTTAGGGATGCATTACTATCTCTTGCTGTACCATTGAATTTAGGCTTTGACAATGCAATAGATATAGTAGGAACAGGTGGAGATGGTAAAGACACATTCAATATTTCTACATTGGCCTGTTTTATTGTGGCAGGCGCAGGGCAACCAGTCTTGAAGCACGGGAACTATGGTGCATCTAGTGTAAGCGGCTCATCCAATGTGATGGAGCAACTAGGCTATGTATTTAAAAATGACGAAGCGGCATTATCAAAAGAAGTGAAAGAAGCGGGCATTTGTTTTTTACATGCACCTTTATTTCATCCAGCATTAAAAACAGTGGGTCCAATTAGAAGAAATATGGGACTTAGAACTTTCTTCAATATGCTAGGGCCAATCGTGAATCCTGCCAAACCCGCGTATCAATTAATTGGGGTGTATAATTTAGAGATGGCAAGGATTTACAATTATGCCATGCAATCCTTAGGAAATGAATTTACATTGATCCATAGTTTGGATGGGTATGACGAAATTTCATTGACCTCCGATACTAAAATCATTTCCAATAAAGGGGAATTTATGATGACGCCTTATCAATTAGGAAAACGTAAAGTATTCCCTGAAGAATTGTATGGAGGCAATACGGTAGAAGCGGCAGCTGAAATATTTAAAAAAATTATCCAAGGAAAAGGAAGCTGGTCACAAAATGCAGTGGTACTAGCCAATGCAGCCATGGCGCTACAAGTAACCGGACAATATGAAAGCTATGAAGCTGCTTTTCAGGCTGCAGTAAAAAGTTTGGAGTCTGGCGCAGCCAACAATTGTTTAAATCAATTAATCAATTTACAGTAATGTCTACCAATATTCTAGCAAAAATTATCGATCATAAAAAAATCGAACTGGCCGAAAGGAAAGGGCAACTGAGCGTGGCGCAATTAGAGGCCATGCCATTGTTTACTAGTGAAGGCTATTCATTAAAATTGAATTTATTGAATCCAGCTTTGACGGGCATCATTGCAGAATTTAAAAGACAGTCACCTTCTAAAGGCGTGATCAATGCGACTGCTTCGGTGGAGGATGTAGTAAATGCTTATACCAAATTTGGGGCAGCAGGTATTTCGGTATTAACGGACAAGGATTTTTTTGGAGGAAGAATGAATGATTTAAGTATCGCTGTAAAAAACCCCATACCAGTATTGAGAAAGGAATTCATTATTGATGAATTTCAATTGGTAGAAGCAAAAGCATATGGCGCTTCAGTAATTTTGTTGATTGCTGCTTGTCTAACACCAGCATTAACCCATTCCTTGGCGACATTTGCAAAAAGCATTGGATTAGAAGTGTTGTTGGAAATTCATGATGCAGATGAACTAGGACATATTTCGGATGCTGTGGATTTTGTAGGCATTAATAATAGAAGTTTAAAATCATTCGAAGTCAATATCCAACATAGCTTACAACTCAAGAATCAATTGCCAAAAAATATATTAAGTATTGCGGAAAGTGGTATTTATAGTTTGGAAACATTTATGTTGTTAAAAAAAGAAGGCTTTGACGGTTTTTTAATGGGAGAGTATTTTATGAAGCAAGCCAATCCTGCAACTGCATTTGAATTATTTGTCACGTCCATAAAATCCGATAAAGATGCAGTTTAAAGTTTGTGGCATAACGAATTTAGAACAAGCAACCGCATTGCAAGCAATGGGGGTGCACTATATTGGCTTTATATTTTATCCAAGTTCAAAGCGCTATGTTTTAGAAAAATTAAGTTTAGCTGATCTAGCTAATTTTAAACCCATAGGTGTCAAAAAAGTGGGTGTCTTTGTAAATGAGCCATTGGAACAATTATTAGAAACAGCCAATGCGGCTGGTTTGGATCTAGTACAATTACACGGAGATGAAAGCCCTGAATATTGTGCCGCAGTGCGTCAAAAAGTAGAAACGATTAAAGTATTTAGAGTGGGTGCAGCAGTGCCTGATTTTGCAGCATATGAAGTGTCCGTTGATTATTTATTATTTGACACAGATAGCGCGTTGTATGGTGGAACGGGGCAACATTTTAATTGGGAATTAATCAAAGGATCAACCATTTCCAAACCCTATTTTTTGAGTGGGGGGATTGGTCCCAACGATATACAAGGGGTACAAGTGATGGAAAAAACTAAAGCAGGAAAATCATTACTTGCTTTAGATATCAATAGTCAATTTGAATTGGCACCAGGGGTGAAAGATTTAGAAAAAATAAAAATTTTTATCAATGCATTTATTTAACGAACTAACCAATTATCAGCAGCCAAGCGAAGAAGGCTATTATGGGCAGTATGGTGGAGCCTATATTCCAGAAATGCTGTATAGTAATGTAGAAACATTGAAGACACAGTATTTGCAGATCATGGACGATCCTGCTTTTAAAGCAGAGGTGGAAGCTTTGCTTAAGGATTATGTAGGCAGACCAACGCCATTATTTTATGCCGAAAGATTGAGTGCAGAAATTGGCGCTAAAATTTATTTAAAACGCGAAGACTTATGTCATACCGGGGCACATAAAATTAACAACACCGTTGGTCAAATTATTTTAGCACAAAGATTGGGTAAAAAGAAAATCATCGCAGAAACTGGTGCTGGTCAACATGGCGTGGCCACGGCGACTGTATGTGCGTTAAAAGGAATGGAATGTGTGGTGTATATGGGTGAAAAAGATATTGAGCGACAAGCGCCCAACGTGGCCAGAATGAAAATGCTTGGAGCAACAGTGGTACCTGCTAAAAGTGGCAGTAAAACTTTGAAAGATGCCACCAATGAAGCCATTCGTGCATGGATCAATGAACCAGATACCACACATTATATAATTGGAAGTGTGGTAGGGCCCCATCCTTATCCAGATATGGTCGCTCGTTTTCAAAGTGTAATTAGTGCAGAAATGCGTACGCAATTGGAAGCAGTCACAGGTTCTCCTTTGCCAACGCATGTGGTTGCTTGTGTAGGTGGCGGTAGTAATGCAGCTGGGGCATTTTACCATTATTTAAATGAACCTACTGTAGAACTAATCGCTGTAGAAGCAGCTGGTCATGGAGTGCATTCTGGAATGAGTGCAGCCACCACCCAATTAGGTAGTGCTGGTATTTTGCATGGCAGTAAAAGTATTGTAATGCAAACCAAGGATGGACAAGTGGTTGAACCTCATAGTATTTCTGCTGGCTTAGATTATCCTGGCATTGGGCCATTGCATGCGTTTTTATATGAAAGCAAGCGAGGAACATTCATGAGTGCTACTGATGAAGCTGCACTTAAATGGGCTTTTCATTTATCCGAAATAGAAGGGATTATTCCAGCATTAGAAACCGCACATGCATTTGCAGTTTTACCCGAAATGAATTTAAAACCAACAGATGTAGTGATTGTTTGTTTGAGTGGAAGAGGGGATAAAGATTTAGCGACCTATATGCAAGCAATGGATATGAAATCATAGTGATCAATATGGATGCATTTGAATAATGTGTCTTTAAAATAAAAATTATGTCAAGGTTAACGGAATTATTTGAACAAAAAAATAAGCGTGTTTTAAATGTGTACTGCACTGCAGGCTATCCGCATTTGAATAGCACAATGGAAGTGATGGAAAGCTTACAAAAAAATGGCGCAGATATCATTGAACTTGGTATGCCCTATAGTGATCCGCTCGCCGATGGTGAAGTGATTCAAAATAGTAGCCTTATTGCACTTAATAATGGAATGACCATTGATGCCTTATTTGAGCAATTGGAAAAGATGCGTTCATCCATTCATATTCCAGTGGTGTTGATGGGTTATATGAATCCTATTATACAATATGGCTTGGAGGATTTTTGTAAAAAAGCAAAATCAGTGGGTGTGGATGGTTTAATCTTGCCAGATCTGCCTTTATATGAATTTGAACAAGTATATGGTGCAACAATTAAAGCGAATGATTTAGATTTTATCTTTCTAGTGACGCCTGAAACACCAGAAAGAAGATTGAGAAAGTTGGATAGTTTAAGTGCTGGATTTTTATATGCAGTGAGTTCATCTGCAACGACGGGAACAGATAAAGATTTCACTAAAGTTGCCATGTACTTGGAAAGATTAAAATCGATGCAATTAAAAAATCCATTCTTAGTAGGATTTGGGATCAAGGATAAATCGAGTTTTGATGCGGTGAATGTTTTTTCGAATGGAGCCATCATTGGTTCTGCATACATACAAGCTTTGTCTAAAGGGGAGGATGTGGAATCAACCACCAAAACATTTTTAGAGGGGGTTTTAAGCAACTAAAGTATTCATTAAATGAACCTAACGATCGTACAATACAATGCAGGCAATATCCAGTCTGTGCTATATGCCTTAGAAAGACTAGGTGTAGCAGCAACAGTGACCGATGACCCAGCAATGATTCAAGCTGCGGACAAAGTGATTTTTCCTGGAGTAGGCGAAGCGAGCACAGCCATGGCTTATTTGAAGGAAAGAAATTTAGACCAAATCATTGTTGCATTGAAACAACCCGTCTTGGGAATATGTTTAGGCATGCAATTGATGTGCAAGCACTCTGCAGAAAATGATACCACTTGTTTGGGCATTTTTGAAGAGCAGGTATTGGCATTCAAAGCAACTGACAACACCATCAAAGTCCCACAGATTGGCTGGAATAACATTACAAATTTAAAAACAGCACTATTCAATGGAGTACCAGAAAATAGCTATACTTATTTTGTGCATGGATTCTATGCTGGACTAGGGGACAATACAATTGCGACCACAGATTATATCCAGCCCTATAGCAGTGCATTGCAAAAAAATAATTTTTATGGGGTACAGTTTCATCCCGAAAAGTCTGCAGTAATTGGGGAACAAATTATTCAAAATTTTCTATCCCTAAAATCTTAAAGTACATGCAAATTATTCCAGCAATCGATATTATTGAAGGTAAATGCGTTCGGTTAACAGAAGGGGATTATGCCCAAAAGAAAATCTACAACGAAGATCCATTAGAAGTAGCAAAGCAATTTGAAGGCGTTGGTTTAATGCGTTTACATTTAGTGGATTTAGATGGCGCAAATTCAGGCGCTGTGGTGAATTGGAAAGTGCTCGAAAAAATAGCCAATAAAACAAGTTTAGTCATTGATTTTGGCGGGGGAATTAAAACAGAATCGACTTTAAAAACAGTATTGGATACAGGAGCAACTTACGCCACCATAGGCAGCTTAGCTGTAAAGGAAAGAGTGACTTTTGAGCAGTGGATTGAAGGTTTTGGAGCAAATATTTTCATGTTGGGTGCAGATGTGCATGCCGAAAAAATTGCTATAGGTGGCTGGCTTGAAAAAACTGAAATAGATGTCTATGAATTTATAGGGTCTTATATGAACAAAGGGGTGACACAAATCTTTTGTACAGATATTCAAAAAGATGGAAAATTAGAAGGACCTTCTATTGAGCTTTATCAAAAGATCCTACAACTGTATCCAAGTTTACAGTTGATTGCAAGCGGAGGCGTCAGTCAGTTAAAAGATTTAGAGGAGCTAAGAACCATTGGTTGTTCCGCTGCCATAGTAGGCAAAGCGATTTATGAAAATAAAATAAGCTTATCGGAGCTTTCCACATTTTAAAATCAATATTTATCCATCCACTTAAAAGTGGCCATCCTATATAAAATTATGCTAACAAAACGAATCATACCTTGTTTGGATATAAAAGACGGACGCACTGTGAAAGGTGTGAACTTTGAGCAAATCAGGGATGCCGGTGATCCAATTGAGTTGGCTGCATTGTATGCAAGTCAAGGTGCAGATGAATTGGTTTTTTTAGACATCACTGCAACTGTTGAACAACGAAAAACTTTGAGTGCATTGGTGCATCAAATTGCCCACCATATTAATATACCATTCACGGTGGGAGGAGGGATTAAAACAGAAGAAGATGTCCGCGTTTTATTGCAAAATGGAGCAGATAAAATTGCTATCAATACGGCTGCATTTATAGATCCAACTACAATTAGTCGATTTGCAAAGCAGTTTGGGAGTCAATGTATCGTGTTGGCTATTGATGCAAAATGTGAGGCAGATAATAACTGGTACGTGTATTTAAATGGAGGCAGGACCAAAACAGATAAATTGGTGACAGATTGGGCGCAAGAAGCGGTGAATTTGGGCGCGGGGGAAATTTTATTAACTTCTATGAACCATGATGGAACAATGCAAGGCTTTGCATTAGACATTACAGCAGAATTATCCGAAAATCTACCTGTTCCAATCATTGCCTCAGGTGGTGGTGGAACGGAAGCACATTTTTTAGACGTGTTTACAAAGGGCAAAGCCGATGCGGCGTTGGCTGCGAGTATTTTTCACTATAAAGAAATTGCCATCCCTGATTTAAAATCATATCTATATCAAAAAGGAGTAGCAGTTAGAATTTAAAATATTCATACAATTTAATAATTTAAATAAATTAAAATCATTTTACAATAAAATAATTCAATAAAATAATTCAAAAAATAATCATTTCAAAATACATTTATTTCAATACTAATTAACATTCTATGAATATCGATTTTACAAAATACGCAGATGGATTGGTGCCAGCCATTGTGCAAGACGCATCCACAAAAAACGTGTTGATGTTGGGCTTTATGAATCAGGCTGCAGTGGATGCCACCATCTCCTTACAAAAAGTTACTTTCTTTAGTCGTTCAAAAAACAGACTTTGGACCAAGGGCGAGGAGAGTGGTCATCACTTAAACTACTTAAGTATGGCACCTGATTGCGATCAAGATACCTTATTGATACAAGCCAATCCTATTGGTCCAGTTTGTCATACAGGTGCAGATACCTGCTGGGGCACTGAGAATAAAGTTGAATCCCATGATTTTTTAGTTCAATTAGAGCAAGTCATTGAACAAAGAAAAACAGCAGATCCTTCAAGCTCTTATGTAGCTAGTTTATTTGCTAAGGGTATTAATAAAATAGCACAGAAAGTAGGGGAAGAGGCTGTGGAATTAGTCATTGAGGCCAAGGACAATAATGAGCAGTTATTCTTAGATGAGTCGGCCGATTTATTGTTTCACTACTTAATTCTTTTACAGTCAAAGGGTTATCAATTAACTGATGTGGTTAAAGTATTAGCCCAAAGGCATAAGCCCTAAATTTTATTGCTTATCTTTGATATCTTAACTGAATAAATTAATTTTTCAATACATTTATATGAATACAATGACCATGAAATTAGTAGTGTTTTCTATGCTTGCATTTTGCAGCATGAATTTAATGGCCCAGTCTTTAGAAATTAAAGGGAGCCTGAAAAATGTTCCAGACCAAACTGTAGTTACCTTATTAGATGGCATGGCCAATAAAGAAGTAGCTTCAGCAACCGTAGTAGGAGGTAAGTTTGAATTAAAAACAACATTAGCAAGCACAGGTGTTTATGTTGTCTCCTTTAAGGGTACTAAAGAAATGTTCCCTTTATTTGTTGGAAATGATAAGCTTACTATGGACGGTGATATAAATGCATCTAAGGAAATAGTATACCAAGGTTCTCCAAGCCAAGATTTATACCAATCGT
>CAMBDE010000009.1 GCA_945865295.1 Chitinophaga pinensis
TGCCACCCTTAAAAGGAACACTCCTCCTTAGCTCAGTTGGTTAGAGCACATCACTGTTAATGATGGGGTCCTCCGTTCAAGTCGGAGAGGGGGAGCAAGAGTGCACAAGGCGACAGAAATGTCGCCTTTTTTGTTGTCTATTAGTGAGTTAGGCTAGTTGCATCTTATTAAGAAGTTACATAACCTAAATTCTCTAACCTGTCACCTATATGACGTGTAGAAGTCGTTTTTGCTGCCGTTTATTCCTTATACATTTGTAAAATGAAAATAGGAGAACACATAAAAGAAATCAGAATTTCAAAGGGGGTTACTCAAACCGAACTATCTGAAAAGAGTGGTATTGCGGTAAGAACCATTCAAAGGATTGAGAATAGTGAGGTAACCCCAAGTATTTACTCTCTAAATGCTATCGGCGCAGCTTTAGATGTAAAATTGAATGAATTTCCAATGGGAGCTAATGATGGTAAATTTGAATTCAAAATTGTCATTTCCAACTTTAGTAACCTTTTTGTTGATATAAAAACTTTAATTAAAAGAAATATGAAAACACTATTGGTGATTATAACAGTAACATTCGGATTACTATCTTTCAAAGATTTGAAAACATTATTTGTTAATCTAACGGATAATTCAACTGTTTCAGTTTCAACTATCAACTGTGGCTCTAAAAATGAATGCGATATAGAACTTGTAAAAAAAGATGTTAAAGGTAAGGTTTTATGGAAGCGTATCATTGGAGGAACAAGTTATGATAAGGCAGGACAGGTGGTGAGAACTAAAAATGGCAGCTACATTGTAGTTGGTTCTACAAGCTCCTTTGGAAAAGGCAACTATGATGTATTGGTTGCGAAAGTTAGTTCTAATGGAGATATTCTTTGGCAAAAAACCTATGGGGAATTCTTAAATGATTATGGATTACGAATTACGGCTGTTGAAGATAATTTATACCAAATTGAAGGAACGAAACAAATTTGTGCAACATTCAATGTATCCAATGACTGCTATGACCAAGAGTGGTTATTTAAGATTGACGAAAGTGGTCTTATTAAATAATTTCCTAATGGTTAAGAACTCAATCATCGCATTATAGTTGCATCTTTCGTTGAAAAGGGGAGCGGAAATGATAAAAAGGTTATACTTTTATAGTGTAACCTTTTTTATGTTTTATGGATAAGCTAGTTCAATTCCTTAAAAAGTATCGAAATGAAGTCATCGTGGGCGTACTTGTATTTCTCTTCTTGATTTTCAGTGATGTAATTAAGTCCTTCTTGTAAATTTGAAATAAGACTTATCTAGAAATTAAATATGAAACTATTAGTATCTGTCTTTTTCTTATTCGTTTACTTAAACGCTAATGGTCAAGTTGGTCCAACTCGAAATTGGGTTGATTCCGAAGTTAAGCTCACGGATTCCAAAGGTAATACTGTAATGGTTACTAATAGTTTACCAAAAGGAGGAGGGGTGGTGTATCAAAATGGAAAAAAATATGGCTATGTAGTTTTTTGGGCTCGTATGTCTAATCAATCTGCAACCCCTATTGAACTAAAGCTCAAATTTCCAGATGTCATATTTTTCAAACCGCCAGAGTCTTATGTAAAAATTGTACTTCCTAAAGAATCTATGAATATTAAAAAAGAGCAGTTGTTTGATTACGGACTGACCAATTTGCAATCGCTTTTAAATGATGAATCCAATCAATTAAGTATTCTGAAAAAAAAGATAGGACCTAAAGAAGATTATTTTTTTTATGTAACAGTTTTTATTCACATTGATTGGAGCGGGTCCGCTAGAGCCAAATTTGAATTAAAAGACAAAGAATTATTTTATAAACTTAGTGTGGGTTCAGACACTACTTTAATTACCTGTGGAAGTCTTGATTTTAAAAATTAAATATTACGATTTTTGCTAAAAGAAAATTAAGAAATAAACCTCCTGTAAAATTGCAGGAACTTCAACCCTTTAATTTCCTAATGGTTATTAACTCAATCATTGCATTATAGCTGCATCTTTCGTCGAAAAGGGGAGCACTCATAATTAAAGGGTTACAGAATTGTAACCCTTTTTTATTTTCTGAATACGTCATATTTACGTCACAAACAGCTTATAGTGGGTTTTCCTTTATATTATGTAAGCACTGTTTTCAATAATCAAGTATATTTAACACATGAAAAAAATATTAACCTTAATTGCATTTACATTTTTAGCATTCAATTCATTTGGACAGTCAATCTTAACTGATACTTCTAAATTTCATGTAAAAGTACTTTCAAACGGATATGAGGCTGTTTTACCGTTACAATGTGTAGATGGTGAGACAATTAAAAATACTCCTATTGCATTCCTTTCTACTTTAAATACGAGAAGTGAATAATTATATAGCAGATTTAAATAAAGCATTTGAAAGTCGTGTTAGACTGGGTATTATGTCCATCTTGTTAGTGAATGAGGTAGTTGATTTTGGCACAATCAAAGAACAACTAGAACTGACTGATGGGAATATGGCTAGTCATTTAGCTGCTTTAGAAAAAGCGGCATACATCACAATTACTAAAAAATTTGTCGGTAAAAAACCTAACACTACTTACTCCGTAACTGCAGAGGGCAAAAAAGCTTTTAACCTGCATATAGATGCTTTAGAAAAATTAATACAAAAAACGATTTAAAAAATGGAAAACGAAATAAAAATCAATATCAATAATCCAAAACAACTTGAAAAATTGTATCGTGAACATAAAGGCGCATTTACGATTGCTTTTAACAATATCTATCAAGAAATTACTAATGAGCCCGCTGCGCAGGCTTGGAATGAAAGACTCAACTTTAAAGACGAACAGATTACTTGGGGTAGTAAAAACGAAATCATCTTTATTGTGGTAGCTGCTTTTGTAGGTGGCTTAATTGCAAAAATGCCTTCATTCTTAGGTGTAGAATACGATGTATATATGTCTAAGAATATTGGCTTCGTTGTATTCCCCATCTTAACGGCCTATTTTATTTGGAAGCAACAATTGTCAATGACTAAATTGATCCTACCACTTATCTTATTCCTTGGGTCAGCCATTTTTATAAACAGCTTGCCTTATAATGAAAAGAGCGCAACCTTTATTTTATCTACCATCCATTTACCCATTTTTTTGTGGGCTATACTAGGCTACGCTTTTATTGGCGGTGATTTAAACAATAACCAAAAGAAAATTGCATTTTTAAAATTCAACGGTAATTTTATTGTTATGACTGGGTTGATATTCATCTCGGGTATGTTTTTTACCGGTATCACACTAGCCCTATTTGAATTATTGAAAATGGATATCCAAACATTTTACTTCGAACAAATAGCTGTTTGGGGTTTAGCTGCTATGCCCATGCTGTCCACCTATTTAATTCAAAATAATCCTGAACTGGTCAATAAAATTTCTCCTACAATTGCTAAAATTTTTACACCGATTGTCTTTGTAACCTTGTTAGTATTTTTAATTGCATTAATCTATACGGGTAAGGATATATACAATGACCGTAATTTTTTATTGGTATTTAACGCAGTCCTAATTGGTGTAATGGCCATTATCTTATTCTCTTTAACTGAGGCAACAAATAATACTAGATCAAAATTTAACTTCATCATTTTATTTGGACTTGCCTTATTAGCCATCATCGCCAATGCGATTGCACTTTCTGCCATTTTATTTAGACTCTCTGAGTTTGGACTTTCACCCAACAGAATCGCAGTATTAGGAGCGAACCTATTAGTATTTATACATTTATTAATAGTATCCTATGGCTTATTCAAAAACTTGAAGGGGAAAGCTTCTATACAAGATGTAGAAGGGGATATCGCATTATTTATACCGGCCTATGCAATTTGGGCAGCTTTTGTCACTTTTGCAATGCCCTTTATCTTTCAATTTATTTAAAGGATTCTTTTTCGTCTGAACCAGAGGTAAATTACAATTACAACGATTGCCATTAAGCTTAAAGCAAATACGTATCCTAATTTCCAAGTCAGCTCAGGCATAAATGAAAAGTTCATTCCATAGATACCTGCAATGAAATTAAGCGGTAGAAAAAACACAGAAAATATGGTTAATAGACGAACCACTTCATTATTCTTTTGATCACTTAATGAAAGATAGGTATTCATCAATTGCGTAGAATTTTCTAAAGATTCCTCATTCATTGTAAGCAGATGCAGTAATTGATCTTGGAGATCTTGGTGGATATAAGAAACTTTATATTTATCCTGTGATTCTTGAACAATAGATTGCGTAATGGAGATTATTTTTTTTAATATTCTTGATTGCGACTTAATAAAATAGAGTTCTTCAATTAATATCACTCTATAATCTTTTAAAAAGATTGTTTTTTCAATCTGTGTAATTTTATTGGATAATTCAATTGTTGGTTTTTTAAATGAATCAATCATAAAACCTACTATTCTTAAAAAAAGCTCACTTATTTTAATATGTTTTTCTTCATGGATGTTTAAAAAAGAAAAATGAGCACGATGTATGGTGATTAATTTATCCTCGAAAATAAAGAAGGCAATTTTATTAGACATTTCACCAATCTCATCAATATTCAAATTGATATTTGAAGTGTAGGCTCTAAAAATAAAAAAATCGTGTTTATGCAATTGCTCATATTTGGGCAAATGCCCAATATCAAGCGAATCTTTCATTAAAAAGTAACTCAAATTATACTTACTCGCAATAATTTCTAATTCTTTTTTATTTGCATCTTCAATATCAATCCAAGTAAATGAATCAAATGCTTTTTCTTTTATAATCATTTGTCAGTTATTTATAAATATAATATAAACAGTAAGTTACCTCAATTTTTATGGACTAATAGGTATCATCATTAATTTCCAACCAATAGCCATCAGGGTCTTGTAGCCAAATCTGGTGAACGCCATCTATTCGGGTGGTAACCGCATTTTTATTTCCTGCCACATCTTCATAGACCCAATTAAGCTCCTTTAATTTTTTCATAAACAGGTTAAAATCTGGAACCGTATAACAAGTATGCTGATTTTTATAATTTTCTTTTTTAGCCGTTGCGCCCGCTATGACATGCAACATGGTATGTGTTCCTGTGCTATACCAGATATGCTTTCCATCGTGAAATGGCTCAGGCACCGTATCTAAACCAATGATGTTACTATAAAATTGGCCTGATGCATTGATATCAATAACGAATATTGCTGTATGGTTGATATGTACTTTTGGTTTTTGTGCTTGACCTTGAAAGACAATTAATAAAAGTGGTAACAAAAAGAAAGAATTGATTTTCATGTTATAGCGTTATATTACAATATCCTGGAACTTGGATTACTAATTCAAATATATTTAAATTAACCCTAGTTTTTCCCGATTTTATAAATCAAGTCAATTTTAACCTATTAAATTTGTATTATGAGTAAGATATCAACAAACATGCGCATTTACCACAGATACCTTGGTTTCTTTTTAGCCGGTATCATGGCCATTTATTCAGTGAGTGGCATTATTATGATTTTTAGAGATACAGATTTTTTGAAAAAAGAGAATCAAAAAGTAATCACGGTGGCAACCGGTCTTGAATCACATGCAGTTGGAGCTGCTATCAAAATCAAAAATCTTAAAATAAAGTCAGATACGCTTGATGTGGTAACTTTTGAAAATGGCACCTACAATAAAACAACTGGTGTAGCAGAGTTCAAAGTAAAGGAGTTGCCCTACTTATTAAATAAGATGACCAAGATGCATAAAGCAACCCATAAAGACCCTTTATATTATCTTAATATATTCTTCGGCGTGTCTTTGTTCTTTTTTGTCATCTCATCCTTCTACATGTTTATGCCTGGAACAACCATTTTCAAAAAAGGAATGTATTTCACTTTAGCAGGAATTGTTTTAGTGCTAGTGATGTTATTCTTTTAACGAATTAAATTATCGTATAAACTATTTACAGTTTGATGCAATACTGCATTGAATCCATTGATTGTTTTAGTATCACAGCCATTGCTAATCACTACAAAGCCAATTTTTTCTTTTGGCTCAAAAAATAGCATACTATATAACCCATAAGCCACACCTGTATGGCCAATCATCGTTTTTCCTGCTATTAATTTTGTAGTTGTTTCTAGTGCCATGCCGTATCCTTCTTCTTCAGAAATAATTTCCTGCATTTGTTGAGACAACTTTTTAGGTATGATTCTTCCTTCCTTATATTTCCCCAATTGACTATGCATAATCATATACTTGGCAAGGTCATTTGCGGATATCTTCATGCCACCTGTTGGTGAAAATATTGGGGTTGTTCTGCCCATGGTGTAGTTATTGATCTCCTCAGTTCTTGGTGCATACGCATTGGTAGATAAAGTAAAACCCTGCGTCTCTTTATTGAATTCATAAATTTTTGCAATCAACTGAGTATCTAATGCATTCACATTATAACCCCCATAAAGTCCTAGTGGTTGTAAAATTTGTTGTTGAATGTATTTGTCAAAACGAACACCTGTCACTTTCTCTAGTATGGATCCCGCCAAATTGTAGTTTAAATTACAATACATGTAGCCTTTATCCGGTTCGTATGCATTGTAACATTTAGCAAAATTTGGATTTGTTGCCGGATCAATGGCGTCTAAACTAAAATAACCTTCACTGTCATTGATAGAAGACCTATGAGATAAAGCCATTTTCAAGGTAATAATTGTATTCGGATAAGCTGGATTCCTCACTTTAAAACCAACAAGTTCACTAATATCTTGGTCTAATCTTATTTTCTTTTCTGCAACCAATTGCATGATGGCGGTTGTGGTGAAGGATTTAGAGATGGATGCGATTCTAAATATGGATTGATTGTTCAAGGGCAATTGCTTTTCAACATCCTTAAAGCCAAAGGAGTGATTGTAGATGACTTTATTATTTTTTACCACCGCAACGGATAGCCCAACCACAGGGTTGGATTGCATAATGGATTGAATAGCAGCTTCTGCCTTTTCCGATTGCGCAAATGCTTGAATTAGCGTAACTAGCATAAAGCCAGTCAAAAGGGTGGTTTGAAGTATTCTTTTCATTCTTGAATTTAAGTTTATTTTTTCATATTCCATATTAATCGTAATTTTACGATGAATATGGGAACCACTAAAACCAAAGACTATTCGGCTCAGGAATTAAGCATTGCAAAATATGCTAAAGCCCTATCTCATCCTGCTAGGGTGGCCATTTTGAATGTGCTACTAAAACGCCAGTCTTGTATTTGTGGTGCTATTGTAGATGAGCTGCCGCTTTCTCAAAGCACTGTATCTCAGCACTTAAAGGAATTGAAAGCAGCTGGGCTCATTAAAGGTGATATCGATGGCGTTTCTGTATGTTATTGTATTGACGAAAAAGAATGGGCGAAAGCAAAAAATCAGTTAGGGCTATTATTAGACAAATTGACCCTGTCTGCTAGCAAATGTTGTTAAACAAAAATTCAAAAAATTAAAAATAAAATTTATGCAAACCGAAGCACAATTAAAAGAAATCGTAAGACAAAAGTACAGTGAAATTGCGCTACAAGACAAGGCCGATAATATGGCTTCTTGCTGTGGTGCTGGTGGATGTTCTACAGAAGTGTACAATATCATGTCAGAGGATTACACAACTTTAGAAGGATACAATGCCGATGCCGATTTGGGTCTTGGTTGTGGCTTGCCAACACAGTTTGCAAGAATTAAAAAGGGGGATGTTGTAATTGACTTAGGAAGCGGTGCAGGCAATGATTGCTTCATTGCACGTCACGAGACTGGTGAAACAGGCAAAGTCATTGGTGTTGATTTTACACCTGCCATGATTGATAAAGCGAGAGCCAATGCAGAGATCAGAGGGTTTAATAATGTAGAGTTTAGACAAGGAGATATTGAGCACATGCCCATCACAGCAAATACGGCGGATGTGGTGGTGAGTAATTGTGTGTTGAATTTGGTACCGAATAAAGACGCTGTTATCAAAGACATCCTTAGAGTACTTAAACCAGGCGGTCATTTTAGCATTTCTGATGTGGTCTTAGTAGGCGCATTACCTGAAGGTTTAAGAAAGGATGCCGAAATGTACGCTGGTTGCGTAGCTGGCGCAATTCAAAAAGAAGTTTACATGGAATTGATTCACGCAAACGGGTTTGAAAATGTAACAATTCAAAAAGAAAAACCAATCGTGATTCCTGATGATATTTTAATCAATTATTTATCTCAAGACGAAATCAATCAATTTAAAACCGGATCAACAGGCATTTTTAGTGTCACTGTTTTTGCACAAAAACCAAGTTCAGATAAGGTGGATGAAAAAGTTTGTGTTCCTGGAGGAGGTTGTTGTTAGTAGGTGTATTCTAAAAATTAAAAAAGGAAGCATTTTTAATTATAATCTAATTCAATGAAAAACATTTTAGTATTATGTACGGGCAATAGCTGCCGCAGTCAATTAGCAGAAGGTTATTTAAGGCATTTTGCTGGTGACAAGGCCAATGTGTATAGCGCTGGGGTAGAAACACATGGGGTGAATCCAAAAGCAATTGCCACGATGCAAAAGGATGGCATTGATATCTCCAATCATACTTCTAACAATATCTTAGAGTATACTGGGATTGAATTTGACTATGTGATTACCGTATGCGACAACGCTAAAGAGCGTTGCCCCTACTTCCCAACCAAGGCGCAAAAATTTCATTATAATTTCCCTGATCCAGCAAAAGCAACTGGAACGGAGCAAGAAATTGAAGCCGCTTTTGATTCAGTCAGAAATTTAATCAAAGACTACTGCGCGGACTTTGTAAAAAATAATTTGGTACCATAATTTGAGTTCAACAGCGTTGAATTAAAGATATGATAGTAGTATCTTTATTAAAATAAGAATGCATTAAATATGGATATAGCGAATGCCTACACTAGTTGGTCAGCACAATACGATACCAATGACAATAAAACAAGAGACCTTGAGGCTTTGTCACTACAAAAAATACTTCAAGGAAAATCTTTCAAACATTGTTTAGAGATTGGCTGTGGCACGGGCAAGAATACGGCATGGCTTTTAACCATCTGTGATCAAATCACTGCGATTGATTTATCGAATGGCATGCTTGACATTGCAAAAAATAAAATTCAGTCTGATAAAGTCAATTTTATCGAAGGGGATATCACAAAGGACTGGACTTTTGCAAAGGATACCTATGACCTTATTACTTTTAGTTTAATGCTCGAACATATCGAAGACCTAGATGCTGTTTTTCAAAAATTAGCAATGGTTAGCGACACAGGCACTCGTGTTTATATTGGTGAATTACATCCCTTTAAACAATATGCAGGCTCTAAAGCAAGATTTGAAACCGAATCAGGCATTGAAGTTGTGACCTGCTTCAATCATCATGTAACAGATTTTATCCAAGCTGCAAATGCTTCGGGTTTTCAATTGATTCTAATTGATGAACAATTTGATGATGAAGATAGAAGCCAGATACCAAGAATATTGAACCTGCTATTTGAAAAATTATAGGTTACCTTTGTTCTTAAATTACACATTTTGAAGTTTATAGATTTAGGGCTGGATCAGCGCATTTTAGATGGTATTGACGCTATGGGTTACGAAACAGCCACTCCGGTGCAACAACAGGTAATGGTTCCAATTTTAGAAGGGAAGGATATCATTGCTGCGGCGCAAACAGGTACAGGAAAAACAGCCGCATTTTTATTACCATTATTACATCGTCTTTTGACTTCGCCACATCATGCTGGTGATATCAATGCATTAGTCATTGTGCCTACAAGAGAGTTGGCGATTCAAATTGCGGAAGGATTGGAAGGGCTTGCTTATTTTACTGATGTTAGTTCTATTGCAGTATATGGTGGAGGGGATGGCAATTCTTTTGCTGCAGAGAAAAAAGCATTGACTTCTGGAGCAGATATTGTGGTTTGTACACCAGGTAGGATGATTGCGCATTTAAATATGGGCTATGTGAAATTGAAAGGATTGAAATACTTAGTCTTAGACGAAGCAGATAGAATGTTGGATATGGGATTTTCGGATGACATTGCTAAAATCATTACTTATTTACCTGCAGAAAGACAGAACTTACTATTTTCTGCAACGATGCCGCAAAAAATGCGCGCACTTGCGAATAAAATATTAAACAATCCGGTGGAGATTAATATTGCAATTTCAAAACCACCAGAACAAATTGTTCAAAAAGCATTTATAGTGTATGAACAGCAAAAAGCGGGTATCATTAAAGACATGCTTGGTTCTAAGCGTTTTTCAAAAGTGATTGTATTTTGTTCTAAAAAACAAAACGTAAAAGACTTAACAGCAATTTTAAAATCAGCAAGATTAGCTGCAGAAGAAATCCATTCCGATTTAGATCAAAAAAGTAGAGAGCAATACTTGCAAGATTATAGAAATGGTAAAACCAATATTTTAGTTGCAACAGATATTTTAAGCAGAGGGATTGATATCGAAGACATTGATTTGGTAATTAATTACGACGTGCCGAATGATGGGGAGGATTATATCCACCGTATTGGAAGAACCGCTCGCGCTGCAACGACAGGAACTGCTTTTACACTTGTGAGTGAAAAAGAACAATCTAAGTTTGCTTTGATAGAAGAATTATTGGGTGCACCTGTATTCAAAGGTACCGTACCCGAAATGTTTGGTCCTACACCAGAATACAATCCTAAGCAAAAAAAGAGCGCTGATTTTAAAAAAAGAAGATAATTTTAATAATTAGTATTGACAAAATCAAACAATTTTATGCCAATTATTTTATTTGATGGAGTTTGTAATTTTTGCAATCGCACGGTCAATATAATTTTAAAGTACGATCAAGATGCGCATTTTCAATTTGCGCCATCACAGTCCATTGCTGGAATCAATTTGTTCCAAGAATATAAATTAGACCAAAAAGCAAGCGCATCCGTAATTTTAATTGATAATCAAAAAGTATACACTAAAACAGATGCTGTCATTCAAATAGCAACGCATTTAAAGGGTTGGCCAAGATTATGTACGGGATTAAAATTTATTCCAAAATCCCTACGTGATTTTGCATATGATCTTGTTGCAAAAAACAGGTATGCAATATTTGGCAAAAGGGAAACCTGTAGGATACCAAACGAATCCATCCGCCATAGATTCCTAGCATAAAACTTATTGCCTATATATTTTTTTGAAAAAATTGGTGAAAGAATAGCATCTGAAAATCGATACTACTTCGCCAATAGGCATGATTGTGTCCACCCGAACGTTCTATATAATCATGATCAATTTTTAATTGTAAAAGTTTTTCATGCAATGCACGATTCACTGTTATAAAAATATCATCCACCCCACAATCAAAAATGATTGCTAATTGCTTATTTGTAAGCAATTCAACTTGGCGCATGACTGTATATTCATACCATCTTGCTTGATTGGTTTCATATTTGCCAAGTATATTTGGTAGATTCCAACTTTTTGGAAAAGGTCTAAAATCAAATCCACCCGATGTACTTCCTGCAGCACCAAATACATCCGAATGTTTTATAGCAAGGTACAATCCACCATGCCCACCCATGCTGAGTCCTGTGATGGCCCTTGACTTGGGATCTGCTTTTGTTGGGAAATGTGCGTCTACATAAGGTACCAACTCTTTAATGATATAGGATTCATATTGCATGCTACTATCTGTTGGACTATCAAAGTACCAGCTACTTTTCCCACCATCAGGATATATAAAAATCATTTTTAAGTCATCTGCAGTTTTTGCTAATTGGGGTGCAGTTTTAGTCCATTGTGCGTAATTTCCATCATAACCATTCAGCAGGTACACCACAGGGTAGCGTTCTTGGGAGTTGAGTTGACTTGGCTGTATTACAACGAATTTAATTGCTTTTTTTAAATACTGACTTTTCATCTCTATCGTATCAATACTACCTGCAATGGCTTGCATACGTAACAGAACTAAAATGAAGATACAAATTACAGTAAACAGTTTTTTCATACCACTAATTTAAAGCTTCTTATTCTACGTTAGATGCATTTTTCGGGTAACTTTAGTGTATAATGCATGTTTATGAAATTTTGTAGCACTTTATTCCTTGTTTTTTTATCTGTTTTTGCAGTGGCGCAGTCAGATTCATCTCAAAAACAAATTTATCTAACCCGAATCACAATGGATATCAATGATATTCAAGATCCATTACTTTTTGCTTCTTCTATTGATATTAGTTTAAAACCAACTAAGCTGAAGGAAAAGTATGCGACACATATGCTTTTAGGTAGTATGGAAATGGGAGATGTAAGGACGGTGCAGATGGATTTAATTCCAACAAAAATAGAGAAAGCGGCCATCACAAGTAGCTTAATCAATTTTACTTTTAAGTCCCGTTCGGTAGATGATTTTATAGGGGTGTTTAATTTTATTTTTGAATTTTCCGATGGCACCAATTTCCCTTATCGTTTAGGCAGAATAGCTATTGGGAATGATATTAAATTAAATAGTATTTCTCGAACCATTTACATTCGATAAATAGAATGCTATTTCTGTTTTTTGATTATTTTACTACTTTAAATTTTTGGACTACTTGAATTTAAGTAGCTTTGAATATTGAGTTTTACTTTTATGGATTGGTCCTAATGAACTCTAATTACTTTAATTACTCTAATTAACTTCTATGACGATAAAAATTATAAAAAATAGATCTGATATCGGCGCTGGAACCAGAGGGTCTGATTTAGGTATCGATGCTATTGAAATAGCAGCAATCAATCAAAACAATGATTTCTTTCATCGCCATTTATTTGTAGACGTTGAAACACATAACGAAACCATCTACAATAAAAACAACAATAATTTTGCAAAAAGAATTGAGCATGTGGTAGAGCAATGCCAAAGGGTTTCAGATGTCGTTAGAACAACTATTAGTACTGGATTTTTTCCAATCGTATTATCTGGCGATCACTCCTCTGCATTAGGCACCATCAGTGGCATTAAAGCAGCAAATCCAGAAAAAAGACTCGGTGTTATTTGGATTGATGCGCATGCCGATTTACACTCTCCTTTTACCTCTCCATCGGGAAATATTCATGGGATGCCATTAGCGGCTGCACTGCAAGAAGATAATCTTGCATGTAAGGTAAATGAACCAAGTGCTGCCACGTTATTACATTGGAATAATTTAAAAAGTGTTGGCACACCCGATAAAAAATTATTAGCACAAGATTTAATTTATTTTGGATTAAGAGATTTTGAATCAGCCGAAGCACATATCATTGATAAAGAAGCAATTTCGTGTTACAAAGTAGAAGAACTAAGATTCCGTGGACTAGAGGTTTGTGTTCAAGAAGCGGTAGAACAATTACAAGATTGCGATCATATTTATATTTCCTTTGACGTGGATTCTATGGACAGTGATCACGTTTCTACCGGCACGGGTACGCCAGTACCTATTGGCTTTTTTGCCGAAGAAATTGTAGGAATTTTTGATCAATTGTTTTTGTCCAACAAATTGGTTTGTATTGAATTCACAGAAGTAAATCCTTTACTCGATAATAAGGGGAACCTGATGGCCGAGACTGCATTTATGGTTTTAGACCATGTTGCTAAAAAGATCTAACAAATTTTCACCAAATATTAAACAAAACCTTCGCTTCCATTGTTTTATAATTGAATTTAAATAATGAAGTATATGCAATGGTTTAAAGTGGTTTTTGTGGGTTTATTGCTTGTTTTTACTACAGATTTAGCTGTAGCGCAGGGTACAGTTCAAAATACTGGTAAACTGAGCGGTGTCTTGGTGAATCGAAAAACCCAACAAAATGTGGGAGGTCTTTTGGTATCATTAACACCTAGTGGTGAAAAAACCATTTCAGATAGCAACGGTGCATTTAGGTTTACAAGTCTTTTACCGGGCACTTATGCCATTAAAATTACTGGTCTTGGCATTCAAGATAAATTACTAACCAATGTCATTGTGACAACGGGTAATGAAAATACATTCACTATAGAACTTGAACCTAGTGTCAATCAATTGAATGCTGTCACCGTTACAAGTAGACGTAATACAGCAAAAGCAACCACTTTAGAAAGTCCTTTGAGTATTCAAAGATTGACTGCCGAGGATATCAAAGCCAATCCAGGCGGGAATTTTGATATCAGCAAAGTGATCCAATCTCTACCTGGTGTGGGTGGTGGTGCAGCTGGAGGTACGTTTAGAAATGATATTATTATTAGAGGCGGTGCGCCAAGTGAAAACGTTTTTTATTTAGATGGAATTGAAGTGCCTATTATCAATCACTTTAGTACACAAGGAAGTGGTGGCGGTCCTCAAGGGATATTGAATGTGAGTTTTATTCAGGATGTAAAACTGAGCACTTCTGCTTTTGATGCGAGGTATGACAATGCATTAAGTAGTGTTTTTCAGTTTCGTCAAAAGAATGGTAACGCCAATAAATTGCAAGGTAATTTTAGAATGAGTGGAACAGAAGTAGCTGCCACTTTAGACGGACCTTTAAGTAAACGAACTACTTTTTTAGCTTCCGTACGAAGAAGTTATTTAGAACTACTTTTTAAAGCCTTGGATCTTCCGATACGTCCTAATTATTGGGATTATCAATTTAAGACCACGACAAAAATTAACGACAAAACGACGCTGACGACACTTGGACTTGCAGCCATTGACGAATTTAGATTTGGAGCAACCAGGGAAGCGACACCAGAAAAATTATTCTCAATCAATAATAATCCTTTAGTGAATCAGTGGAGCTACACCCTTGGTGTTTCTTTGAAAAAATTAATTCAAGATGGTTATTGGAATTTATCGCTTAGTAGAAACACGCTAGACAATCAAGCAGATAGATACGAAGACAACGAAAAACCTTCGGATGCAACACGCACGTATCAAATTAGAAGTAATGAAACCGAAAATAAATTACGATTTGACGTTACAAAAAATATCAATAATATAAGTTTAAGCTATGGTCTAGTGGCGCAGTATGTGCAATTTGACAATGCGTTTTATCAATTATTTAGACCTGCATTAAAAGATAGTGCTGGCAAAACAATACAAAACGCGATTACATTTAATACCAATACTGGTGTTGATTTTTTAAGGTATGGTGGGTTCGTTCAATTGGGAACAAGATTATTGGATGATCGTTTGGCTATTAGTACTGGCCTAAGAGCAGATGCGAATAGTTTTGAAGCAAGTAGTCAAAATCCTTTAGATCAATTGAGCCCAAGAATTAGTTTGAGTTATGCATTAAGCAATGCATGGAATTTTAGTGCAAGTTATGGTACCTATTACCGACTGCCTAGTTATACGCAATTGGCTTATACGAATAATGGGTTCACGAATCCTGGAAAGTACATCCAATCAAACCACTATGTCGCTGGACTTGAATACCTACCTTCTAGTACAACAAGATTCACTTTTGAAGGATTTTATAAAGGGTATAAAAATTATCCAGTGAGTATACTGGATGAAATTAGTCTTGCAAATAAGGGAATAGAATTTGGAGCAATAGGAAACGAACCTATACAACAAGATGGTACTGGAAGGGCCTATGGCTTTGAATTTTTTGCACAACAAAAATTGACAGAAAAATTCTTTGGGGTATTTAGTTATACTTTATACTGGAGTGAATTTTCGGGGCTTGATCAAAAATTAAAACCTGCAAGCTGGGATAACAGACATTTAATTAGCGCTACTGCAGGCTATAAGCTACCAAAGAATTGGGAACTAGGCATTAAATTTAGGTACCAAGGTGAAGCGCCTTACACGCCTTATAATGCAGAGCAAAGTAGATTGAACTATTTAACATTGGCGTCGGGTGTATTTGATTACGATCAAGTCAACACCTTAAGATTAAAAGCGTTTCATTCTGCAGACCTTCGTTTGGATAAAAAATGGAACTACAAAAAAACCACTTTTGATTTTTATATCGATATCCAAAATTTCTATGCATCTAAAAGCACAGGTTCGCCTCAATATACTTTTAAAAGAAAAGAGGACAATTCAGCTTTCTTAACGACCAATGGAAAGCCAGTACAAACCAATGGCAGCAATGCAATCCCTTATTTATTAGAAAACGCCGAAGGTACTTTAATCCCAACTATTGGCTTTATCATTGAATTTTAATTGATTTAATCTATCTTCATCTGTTTTTATATGTGTAATCTTTAATCGTATTAACTATGAAAAATCTAGATGCCATCCTACCTGAATTAGCAAATTATATTGCTCATCACAACCAATCCAATAAAGCCATTTCGGAGGTTGCTGTTGGTTGGCACTTAGAGCATAGCTTATTAGTGATTAAACAAATTACTGCAACTGTAGCGCAGTCAGAACCTAAGCTGTATAAAAGTAAATTTAATGTAAAGCGTTTTGTTGTCTTTTTAACAAAGATCATTCCAAGAGGTAAAGCAAAAGCGCCCAAAGTGGTGATCCCTGTAGATGAAATTACAATAGAGACATTGCAAGAGAGTTTAAAAAATACGTATCAAGCGATTGCATATTTAAAAGATTGTCAAGAAAAACAATATTTTATGCATCCTTCCTTTGGACAACTCAATAAAAAACAAACCATCCAATTTTTAGCGATTCATACGCAGCACCATTTAAAAATCGTTAGAGATATTTTAAAATAGGGTTGGTCTAGTTTTCATTCAATGTAGCAATACATTTTATAAAGTCCTCTTCCTTCTTTATTTTCAAATTATTTTTTTCTAGAATGCCTTTAAGCTTTGTTGCATCTGCTTTATAGAGACTTAATAAGTCCTCATTTGATTTAGGTGCTTTTTTTAAACTCATTGATTGATCATACAAGAATAATCTAGGGAACTGCTCAATAGTTCTTAACATCGTCGCACTGCTATATGGTTTTGCCTCGGTGACTTGCACAAAAAAATATTTCAGCAAAGTCACTTTCCCTTTTGCAAGTACTTGATAAATTGTTTTTTGATTTTGTTTTTCGTATACAGGGAAACCATATTCAAAAAAAAGTAAGTTGCCGTTTTTATTTAACTCAACTTGTTTGATGGCTGGTAACACAGCAAGTTCTTTTCCCTCAGGTGTTTTATAAATCACTTCATTGCTTAGCAAATTAATTTTTACAAGTACATTTTCATAGCGTTGCCCGGTTGCCAATACAATATCTGCTGGTAAAAATTCAGGATCAAAAAAGGGCGATCCATAATTTTCCATATCCACACCCATATTGACCATTTTGCCATTACCATCCATCACCAATAAAACAGATTGACCAATGTCTTTTAAACTAAAATTATTTAAAGTTTGAGCTTGGGTTAAATGGCTGATAATTAAGAGGCTGCAAAAAAATAAGGGCTTCAATAAATATTTCATGATTGGGAGATTTGTTATTTAAAAGTAAGACTTATTAAACTTATATTGCTTTTTTTAATTTTTAATTAAAAACATAAACTAATTTTAATGAACTTAAATAGATCTACTGAAATACTATAATACCTTATAAATGGACTTTGTTGAACAATTAAATCAATGGGGTCGTGAAAAAAAGCCCTTTGTTTTTCTCATTGATTTTGAACAAAAAAAACCTTTAGCTTGGCCTGCCGATCATTGCCCAGATTGGTTTCAATTTAAATTTACAAAAGCTAGTTCAGTAAAAAAGGAGCTACAAAATTCTAATATAGTAGATCAATCATTTTCATCAGTTGACAATAAGGATGTAAATAGTGTTGAGAATAATAGTTTTATAAATAAAGCAAAACAGTCTAATGGGCTTCTGATAAAGCATCCTATAAATACTTCAGACTATCAGCATAAGTTCAATCAAGTTATGGACGCATTGCACAAAGGAGATAGTTTTTTAATGAACTTGACCATCCCTACACCGGTCCAAAATACAGTCAATTTTCAAACCTATTTTGACCATGCAAAATCTAAATATGTGGTTTGGTTAAAAAACGATTTCATTGCTTTCTCTCCCGAGACATTTATTCAAATTGAAGCAGGAACTATTTCGACTTTTCCAATGAAAGGCACCATTGATGCAAGTTTACCCAATGCAAAAGAATTGCTGCTCAATGACCCCAAAGAATTGGCCGAACATGCCACCATTGTAGATTTATTAAGAAATGATTTAAGTAGGGTAGCTTCCAAAGTGAGGGTCACTAATTTTAGGTACTACGAAGAGATTCCTACGCAAAGCGGCAAGATTGGTCAAGTGAGTTCAGCCATCCAGGGCGAATTACCAAAAGATTATGCAACCAGGATTGGCAGTATTTTATATGAATTATTACCTGCAGGATCGGTATCCGGTGCACCTAAAAAGAAAACCGCCGAATTAATTGCATCCATTGAGGGAACAGACCGTGGCTATTATACGGGCATTGCCGGCTATTTTGACGGTGTGGATTTAGATAGTTGTGTGCTGATTCGTTACCTTGGTGCAGACCAAGTATACCATAGTGGCGGCGGCATTACTTTTCAAAGTGATATGGCATCTGAATACCAAGAAATGATTAATAAAGTATATGTCCCAGTTTTTTGAAAGCATCCGTGTTAATGATGGCATTGCTGAAAACTTAAACTTTCATCAGGCTAGGGTCCATAAAACCTTAAATGCCTTTAATGCATCTCATAACAGCATTGAATTAACGACGATTATACAGGAATTAGTTTTACCTACGCTTGGGTTGTATAAACTGAGAATTTCCTATGATCTTAATGGCAACTATGAAGCCAAGTGCAATCCTTATCAATATAGGCAAATGAATGATTTTGCCTTAGTGGATATAAAAGGCCATCGTTACGATTATAAATATGCAAATAGAGATTGGATCAATGAAGCCTTAGCGCAATCTGGTAAAGACGAAATTATGATGCATGATGCTGGATTCATTAAGGACTGCTCTTATACCAATATTGTATTTTACGATGGGGTAAATTGGTACACGCCTCGTTCGCCATTATTAGAAGGTACGCAACGCGCAAAATTAATTCAGGAGGGTATTATCATTACTAAAGCATTGCATGTAGATGAACTTCCAAATTTTCAAAAATTTAAATGCATCAATGCGATGATTCATTGGGATGCTGCATTTAATTATCCAACTCATTTAATTAATCATTAATTTCATGTAAATCTAGTTCACATGATGATTGCCTTAGCGTTCATTTTTATTATTGGGTATCTTTTAATCACCTTAGAACATGCTATCCATATTAATAAATCGGCTATTGCATTAATCACGGCTGTACTTTGTTGGACCGTTTTAGTAATGAATCCCGCGAACAAGGATGCAGCATTAGGATCGCTTGGGCATCATTTTAGCGGTGTTGCTGAAATTGTTTTTTTCCTTTTAGGTGCTATGACCATTGTTGAGCTGATTGATGCCCATGATGGGTTTCAGAATATCACAGAAAAAATCAAAACAACCCATAAGTCAAAATTTATTTGGACCATTTCACTTGTTACATTTTTTCTTTCTGCAGTCCTTGATAATCTTACAAGTACCATAGTGATGATATCCATTGTCAATAAACTAGTAAAAGACAAGACGGTAAAATGGCATTTACTAGGCTTGGTCGTGATTTCCTCAAATGCAGGCGGGGCATGGAGTCCAATAGGAGATGTGACTACAACCATGTTATGGATAGGACATCAAATAACGCCATTGAATATCATCAAAGAAACATTCTTAGCAAGTTTAACTTGTATGGTTGTTCCAACTTTGATCATCAATTACAGAATCAAAGGAAGTATCCTATTAGAAGATAAAGTGACAATCAATCAAAATGTAATCTCAACATCTTTTGATAGAAATTTAGTTTTCTTTTTTGGCGTATCCTGTTTGTTATTCGTTCCATTTTTTAAAGCTATCACCGAACTTCCTCCCTATTTGGGCATGTTATTTAGCTTAGGCATCATGTGGGTGCTAACAGAGCTCATGCATCATAACAAAGTGTCAGATGAAAAAGGTAATTTATCAGTAAGTCATGCACTCAGGAAAATAGATACCCCAAGTATTTTATTTTTTGTTGGAATTTTAATGAGTATTGCTGCATTAGAACAAGTTGGGTTGCTTACAAGTCTTGCAGCTTATTTTGATCATCAATTTAATGATATCAAAATCATCGCCATTGTAATAGGGCTTTTGTCCTCGATAGTTGACAACGTACCAATGGTAGCTGCTTTACAAAGTATGTACAGTTTGAATATGTATCCTACAGACCATTATTTTTGGGAATTTTTGGCCTATACTGCAGGTACTGGAGGCTCTGTTTTAATTATTGGCTCAGCAGCCGGAGTAGCTGTAATGGGTATCGAAAAAATAGACTTCTTTTGGTACCTCAAAAACATCAGCTGGATCGCATTGATAGGATTTATAGCTGGTGCCTTGGTTTTTATCCTACAAAATGCTTAATTTTGATGTTGAAACATTGAAAAGTTATTTATGCAAACAGTATTACATACCGCAGGTTCAAGAGGTGATGCCAACCATGGTTGGTTACATAGCAAACACAGTTTTAGTTTTGCAAATTATTACAATCCAGAAAAAACACATTTTGGGGTACTACGTGTATTGAATGATGATTTTGTTGCAGCGGGTATGGGTTTTGGATTGCATCCACATGACAATATGGAAATTATTTCTATTCCGTTGGAAGGTGATTTAGCACACGAGGATAGCATGGGCAATCAAACAGTCATCCAACACGGAGACATCCAAGTGATGAGTGCAGGCACCGGTGTTAAGCATAGTGAGTTCAATCACAATAAAGATAAGCCAGTTAAATTTTTACAAATTTGGGTGATGCCTAATAAAAAGAATGTAACACCTCGTTATGATCAAATCACATTGGATCCTGCAAATCGAATCAACAAATTAGAGCAAATACTTTCTCCAAATGCAGATGATGCTGGTGTGTGGATTCATCAAGACGCCTGGTTTCATATAGGTAAATTTGATCTTGACTTTACTACAACCAATAATTTAAAAAAAGCGGGTAATGGAATTTATGCGTTTGTGTTATATGGCGCATTTGAAGTTGCTGGTCAAAAATTAGAAGAAAGAGACGCACTAGGCATGACAGAAATAGACGCTATCAATGATTCAATTGATATTAAAGCATTAACAGATCATGCAGAAATATTGTTAATGGAAATACCAATGCAATTAGCTTAATGCAAGCAATAGAATAGTTGCGCCAATTTCTTTTTTATAAATTGAATTGTACTAATAAGGAATAAGTGCGTCCCATTGCATAGATGCCTGAGCCATGGGTTTTGTACTTTTCATTCAATAGATTGATACTCCCTAGCTGTATAAATACATTTTTAAATTGTTGATTCAAACTAATATTAAATACATTCCAACTAGGTGTTCCATTTGAACCAATTCGGTTATCATCTTTATCTCCCTGTGCCAAACGATCTTGCTTTCCTGCAAACAAATGCTGTACTAGTATTTGTGTATTATTTTTTTTCCATGCTAATTCTTGTTGGCCAAACAATGGTGGGATACGCCTCATTGGTTCATTCTTTGTTTCATTTTGACCATAGGTATAGGTTAAATTGCTAGACCATTTTAATTGCTGATTCAATTGCAGCGCAATATTCGTTTCAAATCCTTTAATATAAGAAGTATCTGAATTTTGTTTAGAGTAAACTTGGTATCCGTTGATTATACTGCCAGTTACTTTTTGTCTTGTGATGATGTCTTTTAAATTTAAATAAAAACCACTTAAATCAAATTGCACCAATTTTGTATTTAATTTATATCCCAATTCATAATGTAATGACTTTTCTGGTTCTAAACTATTACTAGGTAGCTCATATCTAAAATCAACAATACCTAATGTACCCATATCATCAATATTGGGTGCACGGTAACCAGAAGATAGGGAAGCATATACTAAATTAGTGGTATTTAATTTATAGGAGATGCCTGCATTTCCAACCAATGCAGAGGGATTTATATTTACTTGTCCTATACTTGTATCTGTTAATTGAATTCCAAAACGATTATATCTAAGACCTGCCTCGATATGCCATTTTTTCAAATCTATTTTATGCAAATTAAAAACTGAAAAACTTTTGTAGCTACTATTGTTTGGATACAGTCCTCTTTTACTCACAGAAATACCTGTAGTTAAATTTTTATCTATAAGTGCACTCTTAATTTTATCTGCATTATAATCTATCCCCGAATTGATTTGCCAATTTTTTGTAGGATTAGAATACAGGTCAACGCTTGTTCCATTAGAGTTCACTTGGTCTATCTCGTATTTGTAAATGATATTGTTTAATTTATTGCTTTCTCTTTCCTCATTTGAATATTGGAAAGACTGAGTAACTTTGATTTTAGAAAGGTATTTGGATGATAAGTTTTTTTCCCATTGAATAGACTGGATATTTCTTTCTTGCTTAGCAATTTTATTTACTTTAAAACTCTCCAATAATACCTTATGGTAAATAGGAACATCTTTTTGTATAAAAAAGCGAGATGAAATGGTTATTTCCCCTGCTTTGTTCAATTGTATTCTAGCAATGATATTCACCCCTGTTTCATCATATCCACTTGGA
Source organism: Chitinophaga pinensis (assembly GCA_945865295.1). Lineage (GTDB taxonomy): Bacteria > Bacteroidota > Bacteroidia > Chitinophagales > Chitinophagaceae > Sediminibacterium > Sediminibacterium pinensis_A. The sequence goes on from CAMBDE010000009.1 coordinate 22,560, forward strand.
CTTTGTACACCTACATTTTTTCCTCCAACAAGGTCACCAAAATTTCTTAAGGTGATGCCTGATTGTATAGCAAAGTTTTTTTGACTATACTGGACCGCGGCTCTTGCGGTTTTTTCCATGTCTTGTCCTAAATATTTAAGTGTAGTACTACTGTTCCATGTCTTTTTTTGATTGTACATCGGCCTATAAGAATGCAAATGAATCACCCCGCCAATGGCATCAGAACCATATTCAACAGAGCCTGTTCCCTTACTTACTTCAATTTGGTTGATGGTATACAAATCGATATTATTTAAATATTGATTGGGTCCATACCTGAATGTGGCATTATTAAGACGGACACCGTCCAACATCAATAAGGTTTGATTGCCTGTTAAACCTCTAATAAATGCAGAGCCTCCGCCATGATTTGTTTTCTGAACAAAAACCCCCGAGCTACCCATTAGGGCCTCAGGGGTTGTTCTATAATTCCCAAATTTTATCGAAGCAGCATTTTTTTGAACCAAACTATACGGCAGATTGATCTTGTTTTTTTGAACCAACCTGCTTTTTACTTTAATAGAATCTAAAAAAATATAACTCGTATCATTCAAACGGCTTTTATTATTCGCGTTGACCCTGATAACACCATAACTATGACAAAATAAGAAAGTTAAAATACAAACTAACTTAGTTAATTTTTTCCATTTTAAATGTTGTGTCATCTCCTTCTTCATCTTTTATTAAATTCATTCATCAAAGAATACAAGCTATTCAAAATCAAACAATTTTTCGTTTTGTTTCTAAATAGAGCATCAATGTTATTATCTAATCAATTATCTTAATAAAAGCACTTCTTTTAGGTGCTGGCATTTCACTATTGATGCCCTTGATTGCTTTCCAAAGAATTTGATTAAATAACAAGTCTGGCACTTTATCTTCCTTGCTAAAATCTAAACCTTCGCTCAATTTAGACAAAGCGTCTACTTTGATATTTCTTTCATTGATATCAACCAAAGGACTGATGGCATTAAATGGTGTCTTATTTACTTTCGTATCAAATGATCTCCACATTGGTTCTGCTGCTGCATCATATTGACTCATTGGAGGTAAGCCAAGGATCAGCTCCATTGTTCTAAGCATACTCGAAGTAGAATACATGGTATGATCTACAAACCCTCTTTTAACAAAACCTCCAGCAACATAGGCTGTTGAACGATGCGCATCTACATGGTCTGCGCCGTTTTGAGCATCATCTTCTAAAATAAAGATGGCTATCTTATCCCAAATTGGATGCTTACTTAAATATTCTACAAATAAACCTACTGCGTAATCATTGTCTGCAACATGCGCAAATGGAGTTGGTCTTCCTACTCTAGTGCCTTCTGTATGGTCATTGATGAAGCGCATCGTATTTAACGCAGGAACTTGGTTGATGGCATACAAGGAATCAAAATCTCTTTTCCATTGGTAGAATCTTGATGTGTCTCTTACTTTTTCATCCCAGCTTGTGAAATAAGGACAAAATTTACCTTGTAATGTTGGATAATTTGCTTTGTAGTCATCTGCAAATTCTCCGTAGGTTCTAAAGCTAACTCTTGCTTTTAATGCATGATCCCATAAAAATCCACCTTTAGGAGAAGCTATATTTTTTTGTCCTTCATAATCATAAGTACCTCCACGTCCGCCATAACTAGTAACCCAAGTTTTTTCATTGTAATCGTTCGCATAAGCCCCCATACTCCAACTATGTCCGTCTGCACTTACTTCTGCATCTACATAAAAATTATCTAACAACACAAATTGCTCAGCAATAGCGTGTTGATTTGGCGTAATGTTTCTACCAAAAAGCAATAAACTGCTATCTCCGTTTCCTTGCGGTAAATCACTTAATACTTGATCATAAGTTCTGTTCTCTTTGATCATATAAAATACATGTTTGATAGGAGAGCTATCGCCAACATTTTTCGGGATTGGATTGCCTTGCATACCAGAGGTAGACAATTCTTTATTTTTATTATACGGCGTATTTAAATATACTTGCTTAGTTAAGCTAATTAGTTCTGCTGTAGTTGGTTCCTTGAATATAGAAAGTGTACCCTTAAATAAACCACCAATATATTCTATTGGCGCTGGCTTCGCTTTAACATCACCAGCTTGGTAGTTGACTGTTTGTTTTCTTTGAATTGGATTTGGTCCATTTGGATTTGCTTTTGAACTCAATCCTTTACCATTGGTTACAAATAGGGTGTTGCCTACTATTTTTAAATTAGTTGGATACCAACCTGTTGGGATAAATCCAATACTTGAGCTAAATCCTTTTTTTGTAACATCAAATACCGCTAAATTATTGTTATCGGCATTGGCTACATACAATCTTGATTCAGTTTCATTTAAAGCTAAACCATTAGTGGTTGAGCCATTCGGTGCATTTGCAAATAAAGCACAATTTAAAACTTCTACAATATTGAGTGTTTTTGTATCAACTACTGCTACACTATTGTCGTTCGCATTCGCCACATATAAATAGCTTCCGTTTTTAGTTAACAACAATTCATTAGGATTATCACCGATGGCTATTTTTTTAGTTGTTTGTTTTGTTTCTGTATTCCAAATTAACAATTGGTCCTTCCCCCATAAAGAAATGTACAATTGTTTTTTATCAGCACTAAGTAGACAAGTATATGCTTCACTACCTAAAGGGTAAACAACGAAGTTCTTGGTTGTTAAATTAATTTCATACAAACTATTATTTTCTTTTGATACTACATACATTGTGTTTGTTGCATCATTGATACATAATCCTGTTGGTGAAATTCTTACAGGCCACTTTCCTCCTAATTTGATGGAGTCAACTAACTTTAATTTGTTAGATGCAATTGCATATTTTAAAATCCAATTGTCATTACCACCACTTGCGTATAAAAATTGATTATCTGCACTAAAGCTTAAACCATACCAACTTTTAGGAGTTGTTGCATAGTCTAATATTGTTTGTTTTGCAATATCTACTAAGTGGATGCCTTGTGTGCTTTGTCCATTATTGGTGATAGCTGCAAATTTTTTATTTGGACTTACCACAATATTAAGTGGCAAATCTTCTAATGGCAACTGCTTCCCAATAGGGCTTAATTTCCAATTATTTGGCAAAACGGTTTGTTTCATTTGAGCAATACTTGTCATAGCCGCAAGCATACTAGCTGCTACACAAATAAGCGTGAATTTCATTTTCATAAACTGCTGATTATTGATTAATAAATTTAAGGATACATTGAATACTATTGGATAATTGTGCCAGATGTTTTATAATGTTCCGTTCTTTGTTCTTTTTCATTATCCATTGTAGGCCCTTGCTTGATCTTTTTCCAATCTAAATTATAATTGTATTTTTTCATTGCTTTATCCCAATCAAATACTTCTTGACTAGGGAATTCAAAATAATAAGGACTAAAATCTGGCTCATTGGTAAAAAAGTCAGTTAATAATGAAGCGGTTACATCATATTGATTCACATAAGGCACGCCCAATACATTATAGATAACTTTTAAAATAGATCCAAAATTGGCATGCGTATTAGAAACATAATTTTTCTTTACATAAGGGCCGGCCATCATTAATACACTTCTGTGTGCATCTATATGGTCTACTCCACCTTGAGGATCATCTTCTGTTACAATGACTAACATATCCTTCCAATAAGGCGTTTGACTTAAAAACTGCATCATTCTACCTAATGCCAAATCATTGTCGGCAACATAAGAATGCATAAAGGGGTAGCCATCTTCTGGTCTAGGCCCTGCAGTATGGTCATTAGGCAACATCACCGTTAATAATTGCGGCAAGGTATCTTTCCCGTTCAACCATTTTTTTGTAAATTCTTCTTCAAACTGTTTCATCCTAAATTGATCTGGAATATTGGTATTGTAACCAGCAAAATTGTGTGATGTTCTTTCCCAAACGCCTTTTTGCATAGGTACCATTACAATATGTCCTGCACCAGTGGCAGTATCATACCAGTCTTCTCTTACATGCGCTGTTTCGTTGGCTTGTCCAAAATTATAATAGCTAATTTTTTTTCTGTCTAAGGCTTCCCATAAGCCTCCAATTTCGGAATAATCTTCTGGGTCCATACTACCCGTTGATCCTGGGAACCTTCTACCAGATGCGGTCGAAAAATAATCAGCAGATTTATCTGTACTAGAATTGGCTTCTACCCATTCATTAGGAATTACACCCATCATCCAATGATGTCCATGAATGGATGCGTCACTATCACAATAAAAATTATCACTCAACGAAAATTGCTTTGCAATTTTAATATGGTTTGGGGCCACATTTACATGTTTTACATTTTGTGTTTTTCCATATACATTCACATCTAATCCAAATCTTGCTAATGTTGGATCGCCTTTTACATTTTTCATTTGACCAAATATTTCGTCAAATGTTCTGTTTTCTTTCGTAATAAATACGACGTGCTTAATAGGACTTATTTTACTACCTGGTAAAACAGGTAATGGCAAACTATCTGTTTGTTCTTTTACAATATAGGTTTGATCCAATGTTTGTTTTGTGTAAGCTGCAAGTGTTTTAGGATCTGGATTAGCTACTTCTTGGAATCCACCTAATTGAATATCTCCTACATAGGTTCCTTGTATAGGTGCTTTGAAATTTTTTCCTCCATTTTGACCAGCTCCTAAACCTCTACAAGAAGTAATGTAAATTTTTTGTTCATCATTAGATAAAGCGACTCTAGTAGTGCCCCAACCTGTTGGGATTAATCCAATTGTAGTAGAAGTTTTTATATCAATTTTTGCAACTGCATTAAATCCTAATAAGGCCACATACAAAAATTGTTCATCTTTGGTCATCGTGATACCAAATGGCAATAAGCCTCTATAACGGTCTAATTTAGGATCTACTTTAATAGGGATATGCTTTACAATCTTTCCTTTTTTATAATCAATGACTGCGATATTGTCATTAGTCGCATTGGTTACATAAGCATATTTTTCCCCAATTGCAATGGAGTTGGGACTTGCACCTCCAATGACTTCGGCATCTTCTACTAGTTCTCCTAATAATAAACCTGTCTTCAATTTTGCTTTTACCTTATTTGAATTTAAATCAATACAGTAAACACTCATAGATTCTTTTGCATTTGGATCTCCTAACCCTGGTATTACTTTTCCGTCAATCTCGGTGCCTTCAATAGACTCCTTTGTATTGTTACCGTATGGATGCCATCCAATGTATTGTGTTTTAATATTTTCTTTTGTTGTTCCTCCAACCAAAGGGTAATCATACATACCCACATTCGCAACCAATACCGTTTTTTGATCTGGGGAGATGGCTAAGCCAAAGGGTTGGCGTCCGGTAGGTATAGAGGCAACAATTTTATTATTAGTAAGACTATAGCGAACCAGTCTAAAATTTCCTCTATCTAAAATCAATAAATTATTAGAAGCTTCATGGTACACTAAGTCGCTAGTAAAACTGCCAGAGAATTTAGTGCCGTTGAATGTCCCGTCTAACTTAATGGAATCTATTTTTTTAAATTGCGCATAATCATACACTACAACTGTGCCTTCATCCCCACCACTTAGGTACACTATTTTTTTTGTTGGGTGAAATGCAATACCTAAGAAAGAACCTTTTTTTAAAGGACTTTCGCTTGCTTTTAAATAATCTGGAACACGCTTAGCTACTTGGGTTTTTAAATCAATAATGGTAAATACATTTTCATGTAAAGTAATTGCCACAGAACCGTCTGGGGATATTTTTAAACCAAATGGGTCATGGGTAATTCTTATTGACTTACCTACTGGTTGCACATAACGGCCACTCGGCAAAATAGAAATACCTGTAGGATCAATTTTAGCATATTCTTTAAAACCAGGAACCGTTAAAAAACTTTGTTTTGATTGTCCATTTGCCATTAAAATTATAAAATAGCAAATACATGTAAAAAAATATTTCATATTGGATGATTGAACAGCAAACCTAAGATTATTTGATTTGGTTCTATTTTATTTGAAACATTAACTTATTGTTAATGCATTAATATTTTTTTTAATAGAGTTTATACCCGTTAACAATTTCGAAACAATTCCTTAATCTATTGTTCACATCAACTTTCAATTTTGTTAAAGGTTTCACAATAGGTTTGCAATTCAAAATATTAAATATGATTTCAAAACAACGATGTATTAAGTGGGTTCTTACGCCACTTATGTTATTGGGATTGAGTTTAAGCTCAATTGCACAAAACGTACAATTTAAAGGAAAAGTGGTAGATGCAGAAACTAAAAAAGCTTTAGAATCTGCTACTGTGTCTGTAAAAGGACAAGCCACAAAAACAGATGCGAACGGTACTTTCAGTTTAAGTAACTTAAACGCGAATGCTGCTGTTACAGTTTCTTACATTGGTTATGTTACTAAAACTGTGACTGCTTCCAACGATGCAGTTGTTGTTGAATTAGTAAAAGCCGATGAGTTATTAAACGAAGTGGTTGTTACCGCTTTGGGTATCAAAAAAGAGAAAAGAAAAATCGGATATGCTACACAAGAAGTAAAGGGCGCTGATTTAGTAAAAGCTAGAGAATTGAATCCTATCAACAACTTAGTAGGTAAAGTAGCTGGTTTGACAGTGGGTATTAACCAAGAAATGTTAAGACTCCCTAACTTAGTATTAAGAGGTGGACGTGTGAATTTGATTGTAGTGGATGGTGTGCCAATTAACTCTGATACTTGGAATATTAGCCCAGACGATATCGAATCCTATAACGTGTTAAAAGGCCCTGTTGCCTCTGCATTGTATGGTTATAGAGGTCAAAATGGAGCGATCATCATCAACACTAAAAAAGGTACAAAAGATAAAAGAGGTTACTCTGTTGAATTCAACAGCAGTACTGCCGTTCAAAGCGGTTTCATTGCCTTACCAAAAACTCAAGATGAGTACGGTCCTGGTGACCACGGTAGATATGCATTCGTAGATGGTTTAGGCGGTGGTTTAAACGATGCGGATTATGATGTTTGGGGACCAAAATTTGAAGGTCAATTGATTCCTCAGTACGATAGTCCAGTAGATCCAATCACAGGTAAGCGTTCTGGAACACCATGGATTGCTCGTGGTAAAGACAACTTAAAGCGTTTTATCGAGCCAGGTGTGTTAAATACAACTAACCTTGCAATTGCTTCTTCTACAGAAAAAACAGATTTACGTTTTTCTATAGGCAATACCTACAATAAAGGTATCTTACCAAACACAAGTTTAAACACAACGAATTTAAACTTAGCAGGTACATTAAGATTCAACTCTAAATTAACTTTAGATGCGAATATTAATTTCAACAAACAATATTCTGATAATTTCCCAGACGTAAACTACGGTCCTAACTCTGTAATTTACAACATTACTATTTGGGGTGGTGCTGATTGGAGTATGGATGATATGAGAAATTACTGGCAGCCAGGTAAAGAAGGTGTACAAAGTATCTATGCGGAATACCAAAGATACCATAACCCTTACTTTATGGCTTATGAGTGGACTAGAGGTCATTACAAAAATGATATCTATGCTTATACGACTTTAGATTATAAAGTAAATAAGTATATAGATTTATTCGCAAGAACTTCAGTTACAACTTATGATTTAATGCGTAACGAGAAAATGCCTTTTTCTGCGCACCCTTATGGTAGAGAGGAAAATAAAGGTGACTACAGAGAAGACAGAAGATCTTTATTTGAATCTAACTCTGAATTCCGTGCTAATTTCAAAACACCTGAGTTAGCTAATTTCTTTAACATTTCAGGTTTTGCAGGTGCGAACTACAGACAATTTAATTACAATTCAAGTTTTGTAACTACAAACTACTTAAACGTTCCGAATGTATACACTTTTGCAAACAGTAGAAATCCAGTGATTGCTTACAATTTTGCATCTGAAATGAGGGTTAAATCATTATTATATTCAGTAGATATTGAAGCAAGTAAATATGCTAATTTGAATATCACAGGCCGTAATGACCAATTGTCTGCATTGAATAAAGACAATAATTCATTCTTCTATCCTTCTTTCAACTTAAGCACTGTTTTGAATGATTATATCGACATGCCAAAGCAAATTAACTTCTTCAAATTAAGAGGTTCTTATGCAAAAGTAAGAGGTGGTGGAAACTTTGTATCTGACTACATTGGTTCTACACCAAATAATGCTTTCCCTCTTGGTTATGGTGAGCAATACGCTTCAACTTATGGTGGACCTACTTATACTTATGCCGATGTATATTCTACAGGTATTGGTTATAATAACACAACACAAGCCGGTTTCACAAATACATTAGTAGACAACAATGTTCAGCCTGATGATAGATCAAGTCTTGAATTTGGTTTAGAAACAAGATTCATCAACAACCGTTTTGGTTTAGAAGCGAGTTATTTTAGCTACACTGATGGACCTCAAATTTTCTCTAAATCAATTTCTCAAACATCTGGTTTCGGTTCTTATGTAATCAATGGTACTAAAACTAAAAGAACTGGTTACGATGTAAGTTTGAATGCAGTGATTTTGAAAAAAGCAAACGGTTTAAACTGGGATGCGACATTCAACATTGGTTCTTTCATTAACAAGTATATTGAACTTCCAGCTGGTATATCAGCATTAAATACTTTCTACACAGTGGGTACAAGAACAGATGCGGTATATATCAGAAAATTTGCTAGAACACAAGAAGGTCAAATCATCAATGATGCTGGTGGTCGTCCAGTGATTTTACCAGTAGCACAATTTGCAGGATATTCTAATCCTAAATTTGTTTGGGGTTTAAATAATAAATTCAGTTACAAAGCATTTACTTTAAACATGCAAGTAGATGGTCGCGTAGGTGGTATTATGGAAGATTATGTTAGAAAAAAGACATTCCAAGGTGGTCGTCACATAGAGACTGTTCAAGGTGCAATGGGTGTAGCTAGATACCAAGATTACTTAGGCGTAAAAGCTTATGTAGGTGAAGGTGTTCAAGTTACTTCTGGAACTCCAAAGTTTGATGCGGTTACTGGTTTAATTACGAACTATAGCAGTTTAACTTTTGCTCCAAACGCCACTAAGACTTTCATTCAAGATTATATTAGCCGTGTACATGGTATTCCTGAACCAAATATGATGAGTAAAACATTCTTTAAATTAAGAGAAGTAGTTTTAACTTATGAGCTTCCAGCAAGTTTGGTACAAAAATCTTTCTTTAAGAAAGCGACAATCTCTGCAGTGGGTAGAAACTTATTGTACTGGATGCCAGATTCTAAATTTAATGATGTTGATATTGATCAGTATCCTGGTGAGTCTTCTATAGGATTACAAACACCAACTACAAGATCTTACGGTATCAATATTAATTTCACATTTTAATTAAAAGAAACACATAAGATATGAAAAAGATATTTCAAATACTAAGTTTAGGATTGGTATTAAGTTCAATGACCGCTTGTAAAAAGTCATTCGATTCTTTAGCCTCAGATCCTAATAGAGCCACAGCGGTTCCTGCGAATTTAATTTTAAATAATGTGCTTCTTGAATACAACGAAGGCGCGTTTAATTTAACACAAAGATGGAATCAATATTACGTTTGTAATTATGATTATTATGGAAACCAAGAGTACAACTGGACTGGTTTTTCATACAATAATTACAATGTATTAAAGAACATCCAAAAGATGGAAGACGAAGCAAAGAAGTCTGTATCAGCACCAAATCCTTATACAGCGCTTGCTAAGTACTTAAAAGCTTTTTTCTTGTATGACTTAACAATGAACTTAGGTGATATCCCGGTTTCTGAAGCCCTTAAAGGTTTAGGAAATATTACACCTAAGTATGATACACAAAAACAAGTTTTCCAACAAATCTTGACTTATTTAGAAGAAGCAAATACAGAAATGGGTACTTTAAAGACGACTAACTATGTATTAGCGAATGATTTTTACTACGGTAACAACTTGTCTAAGTGGCAAAAAGTGGTGAATGCTTTCAAATTGAGAGTATTGATCCAATTGAGCATGAAAGAAGCGGATACCGATTTAGCGATCAAAACAAAATTTGCTGAAGTAATCAACAATCCTACTAAATATCCTTTATTTAGCAGTGACGATGATAATTTAGCTTTTACTTACAATAGCCAGTACAACAAGTATTCTACAAATCCGGATAATTTTGGTTTTGATGCAACGCGTTACAATATGTCTTCTACTTATTTAGGTAACTTAACAACTTTGAAAGATCCTAGAACTTTCTTCGTTGCTGAGCCAGCTGCTGCATTAGTGGCTGCAGGTAAAGCACCTAATTCTTACGATGCATTTATGGGTGCTGGTTCTGGAGAAGATTTAGCGACAATGAGTTCAAACGCTGGTTTAGGTAAGTATTCATTTATCAACCGTAAGCGTTATTATCAAACTTATACTGCTGAAAAAACAACTCAAGTTGGTTACCAAGAAATGTGTTTCAATATTGCAGAAGCAGTAAACAGAGGTTGGATTTCAACTCAAAACGCAGAAACTTGGTACCAAAATGGTATCAAAGCTTCTCAAGCTTTCTATGGTGTGAAAGAAGGTGCTAACACGGTTATTTTCCAAAAACCAGGTGGTACTTTAGCGGAGTCAGTAACATATAGTGTTGACTTTAGCTACGATACTTATTATGCACAATCAACAGTTAAATATGCTGGTAATAATGCAGATGGTTTAAAGCAAATTTTGTTACAAAAGTATTTAGCAATGTACCAAAACAGCGGTTTCGAAGGTTATTATAACTGGAGAAGAACAGGTGTACCAACTTTCCATACAGGTGCAGGTTCTGGTAATAGCCAAAGAGTTGCATTACGTTTCCAATATCCAAGTGCAGAAAGAATTAACAATAAAACAAACTTGGAAGCTGCTATTAGTTCTCAATATGGTGGCACAGACGATATCAATGCAAAAATGTGGATCATCAAATAATCGTTTTTTAAATTTGAATTGGGGTTTTATTTAGCGGAAGGGCAGGTTTTACCTGCTCTTCCTTATTTTTGATAATCATATGACGCAACCAAAAAAGTTTCAAGCTTTTCTATTGACTGTGTATATCGCAGCCATTTGCTTTTTAACTTATGCCTGTGTCTATGCATTTAGAAAGCCATTTACAATTGGATTGTATTTTAATGAGCCAAAAATATTTGGAGTTGATTATAAAAATATACTTGTCATTGCACAAGTGATTGGCTATACCATTAGTAAGTTCTGTGGTATTAAATACATTTCTGAATTAAAAAATATCGGAAGAGGCTGGGCTATTTTATTCTTATTGCTTCTGTCATGGATTCCTTTATTATTATTCCCACTTATTGATAGCCCTTGGAATGTGACGATGCTTTTCTTAAATGGTTTACCATTAGGGGTACTTTGGGGATTGATCTTTTCATTTGTGGAGGGTCGAAAATCAACTGATTTTATAGGGGCCGCAATGGCTGTAAGTTTCATTGTTTCTTCGGGCTTTGTTAAGTCTGTTGGAAAATGGTTACAAATGCAATACCTGATTGCAGAAAATTGGATTCCATTTTATACAGGCGCTATTTTTATTATTCCTATTATTATTTTAGTGTATTTATTAGAAAAAATCCCCAACCCTACTCATGAGGAAAGGGTCAATAAATCTATCCGAGTGCCATTGGACAGGCGTGACCGTAAGCGTTTTTTCACGCAGTTTAGTTTTGGACTCATTTCTTTTATAATTATTTACATGTTTTTGTCTTTATTTAGAGATATAAGAGACAATTTCGCGGCCGAGCTTTGGAACGAATTAGGCTATGGCAATTCCGCTTCAATTTTTACATCTTCTGAAATTCTAATTGCAATTTGTGTGTTGATCATGATTGCAAGTATGATTTATATTAAAAATAATAAGCTTGCTTTTTTCTTAGCGCAAACAATTATTTTATTTGGCTTTTTTATCTGTGGACTAAGTACGCTATTATTTTTGAATCAATATATATCCGGCTATAGCTGGATTGTATTGGTTGGCCTTGGCTTGTATATGGGTTATATCCCATTTAATTCAATTCTATTTGATCGCATGATTGCTAGTTATAAATTAAAAGCCAATGTGGGCTATTTTATGTATTTAGTGGATGCATTTGGCTATGTTGCTAGTGCAGGAGTGATTATACTAAAAGGCACAATGGATGTGAATTTAAGCTGGACAACATTTTTTAGCAACGGCTTAGTTGTTCTATCTTTAGTGGGCATCCTTTTTAGTATTTTAAATATGATTTATTTTTCAAAAAAATATAAAACAATACAATATGAGTAAGTCGGCAATTGTAGTTGGTGCTGGAATAGTTGGCCTAGCAACTGCTAGAGCATTGGCAGAAAAAGGTTATGAGGTTAAAGTGATTGAGAAGTCTCAATTTGCATTGGGTGCTAGCGTAAGAAATTTTGGTATGCTTTGGCCAGTAGGTCAGCCCGATGGTCATTTGTACGATAGATCTGTGAGAACAAAAGAAATTTGGGTTGACTATTTAGATGCTGCAGGTATACCTTACAATGCTTGCGGAAGCTTGCATTTAGCATACAGCAAAGAGGAGATGCATGTGGTAGAAGATATTTGTCAGTTTTTTCAGTCTAAAAATAGACCTGTTTCAGTAATTGACAAAGAGACTGTATTGGCAAACTATAATGGGATCAATGAAAACGGATTATTGGGAGCCTTAAGAAGTGAAGACGAAATCATCATTGATCCAAGAGAGGGCATCAAGCATTTACCTGCTTATTTAACCCAAAAATATGGCGTTTCATTTATTTGGGGTACGGCTATCACCAGTGTTACAAGTCATGCTGCTTTTGCAGGTAAAACGAAATATGCTGCCGATATCGTTTGTGTTTGTTCTGGCCAAGATTTTGAGATCTTGTATCCGGATCAATTTAAAGCGCAACCAATTATCAAGACCAAATTACAAATGATGCGCTTCAAGCACAAAGATCCAAATTTTAACATTGGTGCTTCAGTTTGTGGCGGCTTATCTTTATTACATTATAAAAGTTTTACCGCTTCGTCCGCTTTGACCAAATTAAGATTAAAGATAGAAGAAGAAATTCCAGAGTATTTAAAATATGGCATTCATGTGATGGTGTCTCAAAATAATCAAGGCGAATTAACAGTGGGAGATTCACATGAATACGCTTTAGATTTTGAACCATTTGATAAAACCGAGATCAATGACATGATTCTTGCTTATTTAAAAAAGTTAATGCACATAGATCAATGGGAAATGACACAATCTTGGAATGGTATTTATCCAATTATGACTAACGGTGCTGCAGAATTATTCTTAAATCCAGAACCAGGAGTGTATATTTTAAATGGGATTGGTGGACACGGAATGACAATGTCATTTGGATTTGCAGAAGAAATGATTGAAACTATTTAATATTTTAAAAGAACATACTATGAATCATCCGATCGTATCAGAAATCCTTACTTTATTCAAAACCAATGGTGGTTCTATGTATGGCGGAGAAGCTGTAACACAATTAGAACATGCATTACAAGCTGCTACATTAGCAAAAGAAAATCAAGCTTCAGATGCATTGATTACTGCCGCATTATTACACGATATTGGGCATTTGTTAAACGATTTACCAGACGATGCCAGTGACAAGGGGATTGACGATGTACACGAAGTATTGGCGGCAAACTATCTAGCTGCACATTTTGTACCAGCAGTGGTAGAACCTGTTAATTTACATGTGGCTGCAAAAAGGTATTTATGTGCAGTTGATCCTGCCTATTATGATACCTTATCTGCGCCTTCTAAAACAAGTTTAAATTTTCAGGGTGGTGTCATGAATGAGTTGGAAGTAGCTCATTTTGAGCAAAATCCTTTTTATAAAGATGCTGTTACACTAAGACAATGGGATGATATTGCAAAAGATCCAGCAATGAAAACAGAGGCAATAGATTTTTTTGCTTCAGCTATTCAAAACAGTTTAAAATAAAACCTATGCAAATTCAATGCCTCGTTTTTGATATGGCGGGTACAACCGTAAATGAAGACAATATTGTGTATAAAACTTTACAGGCTGCTTTAAATCATTTTAATGTTCCTGTAGATTTAAATCATGTTTTATTGCATGGTGCTGGTAAGGAAAAATTCCAAGCCATTAAAGATATCATCTCTAACAGTCCATATACATTAAATGAAACAGAACAATTAGAAGCCTTTAATTATTTTTTAGCGCAATTAGATATTGCTTATACCAATTTTGATGTAACGCCAATGCCAGGTGCTGAGTATGTATTTGCTGCCCTAAAACAATTAGGTATAAAAGTAGTTTTAAACACAGGGTACAATAGAGCCACTGCAGAAAATCTATTAGGTAAATTAGGATGGGCAGAAGGGTATCAAATTGATTTATTGGTGACTGCATCAGATGTCTTACACAATCGTCCAATGCCTGATATGATTCTATATGCAAAAAATAAATTGCAAATAGTTAATACAAATCAAATGGTTAAAATTGGAGATTCTTGTATTGATATTGAAGAAGGTAAAAATGCAGGTTGTTTATTGAATATAGGTATTACGACAGGTGCACAAACCGAAACACAATTAATGGAAGCAAAGCCAGATTATATTGTACATAGTTTGACAGCTTTGTTAGACATTCTACCAAAGTAGATTTTAATTAAAACGGTAGTGTAATAAAACGTCTTGATCAATAAGCTTCGTTTCAATTAAAGACAATTGCACTTTCTTATCTAATCCACGGATTGCATCCAAGCCAAGCATTGGAAGCCCATTCAAATCATTTAAAATAGCAGGGGCTATAAACCAATACAATTCATCTGCCATGTTTTGTTGGATCATACTTGAATTCAATTGGCTTCCGGCTTCTGTTAAAATTTTATAATATCCTAGTTCAAGTAATTTTTCCGAGATGGATGAAAATACAAGCCCTTGCTCATTAAATGTTCCAATGATGTAGTCCATATTTTCTGGTAATTGAATACTTGGAGGATTGGCGGTAATAAAAATAATTTTTGTAACTGAACGCAGATAAAAAATAGGCAAATTTTCATATTGCTTTTCAAGCAGCTCAAGATTTCTATCAATCAGAATCACATTGGTTTCTTGAATGGCTCCTGCTGTGTTTCTAATGGTTAAACTTGCTTGATCCTGAATAACTGTTTTATAGGATGTCATGATCGCATCCACATTTGCTCTTAAATGATCGTGCACAAATTGTCTTGATGCTGCACTGCTAATCCACTGGCTATTTTTTTCGTGGTCTGCAATTTTCCCGTCAATGGTGGATGCTAATTTTAAAATATAGTGCGGTCGATTTTTCAATTGATTGGTAAAAAATCGAGCGTTTAATAAGGTAGCTGATACATCATCTACCACTTCAACCTCAATACCATGTTCTATTAATTTTGCAACACTTGCTACTTTAGGATTGGGGTCTAAACTCGCTATAACTACTTTTTTGATTTTATGTTGAATGATTAAATCTACACAAGGGGGTGTTTTGCCAAAATGAGAACAGGGCTCCAAACTAACATACATAGTAGCTTGACCGAGGTCGGCTGTTTTTTCTAGGGCTTGCTCTATGGCATTGACCTCGGCATGGGGTCCCCCTATTTTTTGATGGTATCCTTCCCCAATAAGCTGACCCTCATGGTCTATAATAATTGCACCTACAAAAGGATTTGGACGAATTTGGTTTTCGTCGGCTTTTTCAGCCAAATTTATAGTGTAATCTATTGCCTCCTTCTGCGTCATAAGGGTTATCTTTGCAGCTCAAAATTACTCAAACTATCGCATATGTTTACAGGCATTGTACAGAAAGGGAAAATACATGCAATTTCTTCAACAGAAGATGGATGGGAACTAGCAATCAATATGGCAAATTTTGCTGCCATTGTTCAAATAGGAGATAGCGTAGCAATAGATGGTGCTTGCCTAACTGTAACTAAAGTGGTGGATGATAATATGTATTTTTTTGTTTCTACAGAATCGATTGCAAAAACAATCATCAGAAATTATAAGACAGGGGATGTTGTAAATACAGAACTACCAATGCAGCCAAATGGCTACCTAGGGGGTCATTATGTATTAGGTCATGTGGATGCGACAGCTATAGTCAATGAAATCAAAATCACGCCTACTGCTTGGTTTTTAACCATTCAAGTGCCTGAACAATTTGTAAAATATATTGTTTATAAAGGGTCTATTGCAATCAATGGAGTAAGTCTAACAATCAATGAGGTGCGTGATCAGCTGATTGATCTTTGTATTATTCCAACCACCTTAGACAAGACCAATATCAATCAACTTTCTGTTGAAAGTATTGTCAATATTGAATTTGATATTTTAGCAAAATATACAGAACAGTTACTTCTAAAAAGAAATGTGTAATGTTTGATCATGTGCAGGAAGCTTTAAATGCTTTTAAATTAGGGGAACCAATTATATTGGTAGACGACGAAGACAGAGAAAACGAAGGGGATATTGTTTTCCCTGCAAGCTTTGCTACGCAAGAAAAAATTAATTTTTGCGCAAAATATGCAAGAGGCTTGGTATGCATTGCGATGCATCAAACAATAGCAAAGCAAATTGGTATAGCACCAGTCAATACGAATCATGCCGATCCTTTTCATACTGCCTTTTATGATTCTATAGATGCGATTCCTGCATTGGGCATCACGACAGGCATTTCTGCAAAAGAAAGAGCCATTACTGCGCGTCAAGTGGTCAATCCCGCTGCTAAACCTTTAGATTTTATTAAACCTGGGCACTTATTTCCAGTGGTAGCAAAAGAAGGAGGTTTATTGGTTAGAAAAGGGCATACCGAGGCTGCTGTTGATTTATGTTTAATCAATGATTTAGCACCTGCTGCAATTATCTGTGAAATCATGGACGAGGATGGAGATATGCTAAGGAGAAATGGCTTAGTTGAATTTGCAAAAACACATCAACTAAAAATGATCAGCATTGAACAGCTGATTGAATACAGAAAAACACTAGCGAAGGATTTAAAATTAAATACAGTCGAACAAAATTTTGATCAGCATCAATCATCTGAAATTTCTGCCGCAAGCATAGCACTTATTTCACAAGCGCAACTACCAACTGAATTTGGATTATTTAAATCATTGGTTTTTCAAAATAGTAGCACGAATGAATCACATGTTGTGTTGTTAATGGATACTGAATTATCCAATAAGCCAATCGTACGTTTTCATAGTGAATGCTTAACTGGTGATGTTTTTGGAAGTGTGCGTTGTGACTGCAAAGCCCAATTAAATAATGCTTTAGAGCAGATTGCTAGAAATAAACATGGGTACTTAATTTATTTAAAAGGACAAGAAGGTAGAGGTATTGGCATTGGTCAAAAAATTGCAGCTTATGATTTGCAGGATCAAGGTGAAAATACCTTTCAAGCAAATCTAAGTTTAGGACTTCCAGTGGATGATAGAAATTACCAAGACGCCATTGCGATTCTAAAGCACTTGCGTGTAAATAATTTTTCATTTATCACGAACAATCCAGATAAAATAGAAGCCATTCAAAATGCAGGATTTCAATTTGAACAAATTATAGTGCCTCCATTTGTAACAGCGGAAAATAAAAAATATTTACAAGACAAGGCAACTATTGCCAATCATAAAATTACCCTATAGTATGATCGCCATTATCAAAGCAAATTTCAATGCAACTATCACAGATTTATTACTAGCTGGGTGCACCGATGAATTGGATGCTAAAAACCAAGCATATAAAGTCTTTGAATGCGCTGGCGCTATTGAAACAGTAGTATTTGCCAATCGTGTTATTGAAACAAATCAATACGATTGTGTGGTGGTGATTGGTGCAATTATAAAAGGGGATACAGACCATTACGAATATGTTTGTCAATACGTTACCCAAGGCTTTTCAACCATTGCAGCAACAAAAACGACACCTGTTATTTTTGGTATTTTAACCACTCAGAATGAAGCTTTGGCTTATGAAAGAGCGGCAATTGATAAGATGAATAAAGGTCAAGAATTTGCAGTAACAGCCATGGAGATGATCCAATCTTTTAAATCTTTGTAGTCGAAATCTAGTTAGTCTAGTTGCTTATTTTTCTTTCAAGAATTATTTAACTTGTTCATACAAGTGATTAATTAATCCGTCAGCTAATCCAATTTTTGGAACATGAATTTCATCTATATTGGCCCATTTCATGGTATATGCATATATGTTCAATGCAGGAACAATTACATCTGCTCTATCTCTTTTTAAAAGATAAGTGTGCATTCTTTCTTCTACAGTCATTGGTTCTAAAACTCTATGGAATTCTCTGATCACCTCAATAGGAATACTCTTTAGATTTTTTGAATTAATCATGGAGTATATTTTATTAATATTTCCACCAGACCCAATAGCAATCATTTTAGGATAGGTTCTCCCAATTTCTTTTAAAGTTTGCTTGAGATCTTCCCAAACAGCATCATCTACTTTGTTTGTTAAAATACGAACAGTGCCGATATTGAAAGATTTTTGAAATGCAACTGCAGACTTATGAAAAAGCGTCACTTCTGTACTGCCACCACCAACGTCAATGTATAAATAGCTCTTATTAGCGTCTAATAGTTCTGCAATATGGTTTTCATAAATGATTTCAGCTTCTAAATCACCTGATATGACTTCTACTTTTACGCCTGTTTCAACCCTAATTTCTTTGATGATTTCTTTTGAATTGCTAGCATCTCTCATTGCACTCGTTGCACAAGCAATATAATGATCCACTTCATACACTTTCATTAAGGCACTAAATGCATTAATTGTATTTAAGAGCATTTTCTTTTTTCTGAATCCAATATAGCCTTTTTCAAATACGTCAAATCCAAGTCTAAGAGGAATACGGATTAGATTTAATTTATTAAATTCTGTTTCATTTCCATGCTTAACGACTTCGCAAATAAGTAACCTTGCAGCGTTGCTGCCAATATCAATTGCTCCTAAAATCAATGTATGTTATCTTTTACCTTTTAAAAATTTGTACGTCTCCTCCTGTGATTTAAAACGAGTTGCTTTTTCCGAAGGTACATATTTATTACTTAAATCTATATCTAAGATTCTTGCTTTCTGGTTGTCTTTTAATTGAATATGAATCATATCAATTAATTCTTTTTTTATGACTGGATCTACAATTGGAACCGCAACTTCGATTCTATGGTCCAAATTCCTAACCATCCAATCTGCACTAGAGATAAATACTTTTTGGTTGCCTTTATTATTAAAAATAATCACCCTTGCGTGTTCTAAATACTGGTCTACAATACTGATTGAATTGATTTTGCCTGCATTTTTTTCATTCACACTCTTAAGTGTTAGTATGCCTCTAATGATCAAATTCACTTTTACACCAGCCTTAACTGCTTTATATAAAGCGTCTAACAGAATGGTATCAGTCAATGAATTTAATTTGACTGTGATGGAAGCGACATAACTTTTTTTTGCAATTTGAATCTCTTTTTCAATCAGATCCATAAAGGCAGAACGCATATTGATTGGTGAAATAAGTAAATTCCTCATTTTAGCAATTGGCTTATCGCCAAACTGCCAATTCTCCAAATAATTAAAAATTCTGTTTGCTTCGTTCATCAAAGTAACGTTCTTGGTCATCAAACAATGATCCGCGTATATTTTTGCAGTTTTCTCATTTAAATTACCCGTGCTAATAAATCCATACTGTACAAGCTTATTTTTCACCCTTTTCTGAATCACACATAGTTTTGCATGCACTTTCATATTCGGAATTCCTACAAGCACGGTAATACCTTCCTCCTCCATGATGGTTTTCCACTCTAAATTTGCCTCTTCATCAAATCTTGCTTTTAATTCTAAAAAGACGGTCACCTTCTTACCATTTCTAGCAGCATTGATCAATGCATTGATCACTTTTGAGTTGGATGCTAAACGATAGGCAGTGATTTTGATGGAGATCACGGTATCGTCCATCGCGGCTTCACGTAGCATGTCTATCACAGGATCGTAGGCGTGGTAGGGGAAATGCAACATGATATCCTTTTGCATGATCAAATCAAAAACCATAACCTTTTTCTTAAACGCAGGATGGATAAATGGCCTTGGACGATTATAATTAGGCTCTTTTATGACATTAGGGAAATCCATAAAATGCCTGAAATTATGGATATGACCTCCTGGAATAATGCTACTCTTTCTGGTTAAGCCTAGTTTCTTAATCAAAAATTCTAGCATTTCTGGATTAATATCCTTTTCATATACAAATCTTACTGGCTTTCCCTTTCTTCTGTTTTTAATCCCTTTTGAAATTTTATCTATAAAATTCAAGCCTACTTCCTGGTCTAAATCAATCTCGGCATCTTTTGTAATTTTAAATACATGTGCATCAAACTGATTGAATTTAAAATGAGAGAATATGATAGGTAGGTTAAATTCAATTAAATCTTCCAATAGCATAATGGATGTAAATCCATTTTTAGATGGCAAAATAATGAATCTGCCCACAGACCTAGATGGGACTTCGATTAGCGCAAATTTTTGTTGGTAGGCATCGTTCTTATTACCCATAACAATTGCTAAATACAAACTCTTGTCTCTTAAATAAGGCAATTGAGGTAGATTCTCAATCATTAAAGGGATGATATCATGACGCACTTCGTTGTCAAAATAGGTTTTTACAAATTCCTTTTGTTCTGCATTCAATTGCTTGTTATCAACTATTAAGATTTTGTTCGCCTTTAACTCTTTTAAGATATTTTGCCAGATTCGGTTGAATTCATTTTGCTGTCTTAATACGACGCTTTGAATTTCATCTAAAATCACTTGTGGTGAATCAATGATGTCAATATTTACGCTCTTTTTCTTATCTGTAAATTCCACCATTCTTTTTAATGTCGCAACGCGGACTCTAAAAAACTCGTCTAAATTATTGGAGAAGATACCTAAGAACCTTATTCTTTCTTGTAATGGGACAGTAATATCGTTTGCTTCTTGTAATACCCTAGCATTAAAACTGAGCCAGCTAATATCTCTAGGAATGTGCTTTTGTTTCATAAAGACTTGATTAATAGTTGGTAAATCTACAATATATGTATTTTTCATGGACTTGCTTAACAAAAAGTTAATATTAAAATAATACATAGCGAACAATTTGTTTATACAGATAAACGTATTTTGTTTAAACAAGCCCTCATGAACAAACGCCCATTGGATGTATGTGTAATTAGTGATATTCATTTAGGTACATTTGGCTGTCAAGCACATGAAGTTCTTAATTACTTAAAAAGTATCGAGCCAAAGACCCTTATTTTAAAC
>CAMBDE010000010.1 GCA_945865295.1 Chitinophaga pinensis
ATCATCAATGGTTTGACCAATAATGGTTAATTCAGAAGGACTATCACATTGTACAATCTGTGTATGTCCACCACTTACGGTTAAACATAAAAATGGAAAACTCGGACGAGGATCATCAATTAAATTAGCCAACACATGCGCTTGCATATGATGCACTGCAATCAAAGGTTTATTTAAACTAAGCGCTAAAGATTTAGCAAATTGCGCCCCTACTAATAAGCTACCAATGAGTCCAGGTGCTTGTGTAAATGCAATGGCATCTAGCTTTGACAAACGTTCTTGATGCGATAAATCTGGGAATGCTTTTTTCAAAGCTTCCTCTACCACAGGAACTATATTTTCCATGTGCGCACGACTCGCTAATTCAGGCACGACGCCACCATATTTTTCATGCACCAATTGATTGGCAATGAAATTGGAATGGATCTGACCATCAATGATGACTGACGCTGCAGTTTCATCACAGGAAGACTCAATCGCTAAAATGGTTATAGAATTTGACACCCAGTAAAGGTAAAGCTTAAATAGATAGGTATAATTATTTCGATCTTATGGCATCTACAGGATTCATTTTTGCTGCAATTCTTGCTGGAATGATACCAGAAATAACGCCCAACACAATACATAAACTAAGTGCCATAAAAATAATATTTGGCGCAATGGTAATTGGGAAAGGCAGGACGGAACTTAATCCTAAAGTCAATAACCAAACCAAGAATAAACCCACCAATCCTCCCACGATACATAAGAAAGCACTTTCTAAAAGGAACTCATATAAAATGGTAGAACTTTTTGCACCAATGGCTTTTTTCAAACCAATTTGGCTAGTTCTTTCTCTTACTGTTACAAACATAATATTGGCCACACCAAATGCGCCGACTAATAAGGATAAACCTGCAATCGCCCATCCACCTTGGTTCACAGAGCCAAAGAAGCCTTCCACTTGATCCTTAAATTGCGCCACATCATTACATGTAAAATTATCTTCTTGTGTGGGGCTTAGTTTTCTCAATTGGCGCATGACACCAGTTAATTCTTCTTGTAAAGCTTTGGATGTGATGCCAGCTTTTGCTTGCACCATAATATATGGATTATAATTATCTGGATTGTATACAGAGGCAAAATGATTATAGGTAAATATACATGTCCTGTCATAATCAAAGCCGCCAATAATACTACTACCTTGCTTTTCAATGATACCAACCACCATTAATTTTCGACCATTAAAAGACACCACTTTACCCAATCCTTTTTCTGCCTTACCAAATAATTCCTCAGAAACTTTATAGCCAATGACCCCAACAGGTATCCCTCTTTGAAAATCTGATTCAGAGAAAAAACGACCATAGTTGATATTAAAAGCTTGAATGTCTTTGAATTCTTCGGTGACACCATATATATTAATTCCTTTTAATACGTTTTCATCATAAGTAAATGTGGCATTGGTAGAAACAAAGAATGCGGTGTTGGCAGCCAAACTACTTTTCTTTTTAACCATCTCCATTTCGGCAATCTTCATAGAGGGTCTTTTCACAAACTTCCACCAAGGATAGTCAGGACCACCAGCATAATCCCATTTGTCTATATAGATGGTATTGCTTCCAAAACTAGATAAGTCACTTTTCACTTTTGATTTTAAGCTGTCGATTGTAGCTAATACACCAATAATACAGAAGATACCAATGGTGATACCAAACAAGGAAAGAAAGGTTCTTAACTTATTTACTTTTAGCTCTTGAAGGGCCATTTTAAAGCTATTCCATAGAATACTTAACACTTTAATCATGTGGTAAAATTAGGACATTCATTTGTATGGCCCTAAATAATTGAAGGGCGGTTGATAAAAGGGCTGAAATCACCTATAGGCAGATGAACAGTTTGTATAAGATTTTTATCTATTGTCTTAAAAATAAACAACATAGAACGAATCCTATCTATTTGATTCGTATTTTTGCGGAGATTTTTAAACTCATCTACTATGACTTTCAAACAAATGTTTACCTCTTCCGTTGGGAAAAAATTGGTAATGGGATTCACAGGTATTTTCTTAATCCTTTTTTTAATTGTGCATGCTGGACTAAACGCAACCATTTTTGCAAATGATGGTGGGTTGATGTTCAATAAAGCTGGACATTTTATGGGAAGTAATGCCGTACCTAGAATCTTAGAGATTGGATTATTTCTTGGGATCTTCTTACATATTTATCAAGGTTATTTATTGACCCTTGATAATAAAAGTAAAAGAGCAGTCGGGTATGCAGTGAGTTATGACAAAGGCAGTAAATGGTATAGCCGAAGCATGGCTATTTTAGGCACACTCATTCTTTTGTTTTTAATTGCGCATATTTATCATTTTTGGACACCGAGTAGACTAGGTGGCATGGGTGGTATCAAGGCATTAGGCGAGGTGGAACACAATGGTGTGATCTTACATAATTTATATGCCGAAATGGATTTGGTATTTACTAATCCTTATATCGTTGTATTATACGTTTTAGCTTGTGGCTCTTTAGGCTATCACTTAGCACATGGTTTCCAAAGTGCATTTAAAACAATTGGTGTGCACAATAAAAAGTACCATGCCATGTTGACAAGCTTAGGATATGGCTTTGCTATTTTCATTCCATTACTTTTTGCTTCAATGCCAATAAGTTTTTATTTTGATTGGATTAAATAATTCAATTAAACAAACACAAATTTCATTAACTGATTGATAAAAGATTAACTATGATAGACGCTAAAATTCCAAAAGGTGATCTTGATAATAAATGGGTAGATTATAAAGGCCATTGCAAATTGGTCAACCCGGCTAATAAAAGAAAAATGGAAGTGATTGTTGTGGGTACCGGTTTAGCTGGTGCTTCTGCTGCTGCTTCTTTGGGTGAGATGGGATACAAAGTGAAAGCATTTTGTTTTCAGGATTCTCCTCGTCGTGCGCACTCGATTGCTGCACAAGGTGGCATCAATGCCGCTAAAAACTATCAGAATGATGGAGATAGCGTATTTAGATTATTCTATGACACCATCAAAGGTGGTGACTATCGTTCTCGCGAAGCGAATGTGCATCGTTTGGCAGAAGTGTCTACTAGTATTATTGACCAATGTGTGGCACAAGGTGTGCCTTTTGCGCGTGAATATGGTGGCTTATTAAGTAATCGTTCTTTTGGTGGTACACAGGTTCAAAGAACATTTTATGCTGCAGGACAAACAGGACAACAATTATTAATTGGTGCCTACCAAGCTTTGGAGCGTCAAGTAGCATTGGGTAATGTGCAAATGTTTGCACGTCACGAAATGCAAGATGTAGTAAAAGTAGATGGCAAAGCAAAAGGAATCATTGCACGTAATTTAGTAACAGGTGAATTAGAAAGACATTTTGGATATGCAGTCTTATTGTGTACTGGTGGATATGGTAATGTCTATTATTTATCAACCAATGCAATGGGATCTAACGTCACTGCTGCATGGAAAGCACATAAGCAAGGTGCTTATTTTGCCAACCCTTGTTTCACTCAGATCCACCCAACTTGTATTCCAGTAAGTGGTGACCACCAATCTAAATTGACTTTGATGTCAGAGTCTTTAAGAAATGATGGACGTATTTGGGTACCAAAAAAATTAGGAGACGAAAGAAAAGCGAATGATATCCCAGAGGAAGAAAGAGATTATTATTTAGAGCGTCGTTATCCAGCATTTGGAAACTTGGTACCACGTGACGTGGCATCTCGTGCTGCAAAAGAAAGATGTGATGCAGGATTTGGTGTAGGTACTTCTAAGCAAGCAGTGTATTTAGATTATGCTGCTGCGATTGAGCGTTATGGCAAAATAGAAGTAAGCAAAAAAGGTCTAAGCAATGTAAGTCACGAAGAAATTATCGCTCTAGGTAAAGAAGTCGTGAAAGAAAAATACGGTAACTTATTTGATATGTATGCAAAAATCACTGGTGAAAATCCATATGAAGTGCCAATGCGTATTTATCCAGCGGTACACTATACCATGGGTGGTTTGTGGGTAGATTATGAATTACAAACTTCTGTGCCTGGTTTATATGCATTAGGAGAAGCAAACTTTAGTGACCACGGTGCTAACCGTTTAGGTGCAAGTGCTTTAATGCAAGGTTTAGCGGATGGTTATTTTGTAATTCCTTACACGCTTGGTAATAATTTAGCGGATGAGATTTACAATGCCCCTATTCCTACTTCACATCAAGCATTTGAGGATGCAGAAAAAATAGTTGCTGAAAGAATTGCTACATTAAAAAATATCAATGGAAAGCAAACTGTTGAAAGCTTCCACAAGCGTTTAGGTAAAATTATCTGGAACGAATGTGGTATGTCAAGAACAACTGCTGGTTTAAAGCAAGCGATTGCAGATGTACAAGCATTGAAAAAAGAATTTTGGTCTGATGTTAGAATCCCTGGAGAGATCAATGAATACAATCCTGAATTAGATAAAGCCAACCGAGTTGCGGACTTTATTGAACTAGGCGAATTAATGTGTGTAGATGCATTAGCGAGAGAAGAAAGTTGTGGAGGTCACTTTAGAGAAGAATACCAAACACCAGAAGGAGAAGCATTAAGAGACGATACCAACTTTATGTATGTTGCTGCATGGGAATTGAAAAAAGAACATGAGTGGGCTTTACACAAAGAGGATCTAAAATATGAAGTGATTCAAACATCTCAAAGAAACTATAAATAATACTGCCATGTCACATACGACTATGAATTTAAATTTGAAAGTTTGGCGTCAAAAAAATACGAAAACTGCTGGTGCATTTGAAATGTACAGAGTTGAAAATATTTCAGATGAAATGTCTTTCTTAGAAATGATGGATATTTTAAATGAACAATTGATTACGACAGGTGGCGAACCAGTCGCATTTGATCATGACTGTAGAGAAGGTATTTGCGGAATGTGTTCCATGTACATCAATGGAAAGCCACACGGTCCTTGGCAAGCCAATACCACTTGTCAATTGCATATGCGTGCATTCAAAGATAATGACACCATTGTGATTGAGCCATGGAGAGCAAATGCATTTCCAGTGATTAAAGATTTGACAGTAGACAGATCTGCTTTTGATAGAATCATTCAAGCTGGTGGATACATTAGTGTAAATACAGGTAATGCGGTGGATGGTAACTCTTTGCCAATCGAAAAATCTAAAGCAGATGAATCTTTTGCAGCAGCCATGTGTATTGGTTGTGGGGCTTGTGTAGCAGCTTGTAAAAATAGCTCTGCCATGTTATTCCTAAGTGCGAAAGTATCCCATTTGGCCTTATTACCACAAGGTGGTCCAGAAAGAAAAACACGTGTGACCAATATGGTTGCTCAATTAGATAAAGAAGGCTTTGGCGCATGTACCAATACGGGTGCTTGTGAAGCAGCATGTCCAAAAGAAATTTCAATAGCGAATATTGCTCGTTTAAATAAAGAGTATATAGTAGCTGGTTTAACTTCTGAATAATAGTGGCAAATCCCTATTTCCAGTGTAAACAATTTATCGTGCATCAGGAACATACTGCAATGAAAGTATGTACTGATGCATGTTTATTTGGTGCATGGGCTGCTGCTGATCCATCTATTCAATCTGCAAAAAATATATTGGATATTGGTTCCGGGACTGGCTTGCTTAGTTTAATGCTAGCACAACAATCTGCTGCGCATATCACCGCCATTGAAATTGAGGAAAGTGCATATAACCAAACAGTATCTAATTTCGATTTAAGCCCTTGGAAAGAAAGATTGAATGTTGTCCATACATCCATACAATATTATGCCGCAGCAAACAAGCAGCAACTATTTGATTGTATTATAACTAATCCACCATTCTACGAACAAGATTTAACCTCACCTGATCATGCTAAAAATTTAGCATCACATAGTACAGCTTTGTCATGGGATGATTTAGTAAAATCAGTTGCTAGTTTATTACAAGAAAATGGAACATGGTATGTTTTAGTGCCCACATTAAGAGCTTACACGATGCAAAAAATAGCATCTAACTATGGATTAGAATTGGCCGAAGAATGTTTGATGTACAATGATGCCAAGCATCTACCAATCAGAGCCATGTTAAAATTTGTGAAACAAAAAGAAGTGGCAATACAAAGAAATAAAATCATCATCAAAAACACGGATCAATCTTACACCACTGATTTTACAACAATTTTGAAGGAGTACTATTTACACTTATAAGTATACTGAATCAATGTTTTGAATAGTCCACTAAATGATCATAACGTAGATTTAATTTCCCTTTTTCTAACATGGTTGCTCGTTGAATAATTTCATTTCCACCTGCAACTAAATCAGGTAAAACAAATTTGATCAATTGCTCTCCAAAAAACCTGCTAGCATCACGCGGTAATTCATTGGGTAAATTACCAACAGCCATGATATCTATTCCTTCAGGCATGTAGGGCGCAGTCTTTTCAAAATTATTGATATTCACACCATACACAGGATCCTCCGAAGGCGCATCCCCTAAATTACATGGTACACTGCCATGCGCATCATCTGTGATATCTGCAATAGTGGTCAATACAAAATCCTCTTCTAATAAATCTTGCTGTGTAAACAAAGGAGGAATCCCTGGCTCCCAATAAATACCATTCATTAAAATCTGTGCATGCGGTAAGTATTGTTTAAATGTGCAGTCATAATTTTCGGGATGTGCATGAAAATCATTGCGCTCATATTGCTTTGTGATTTTATGTGTATACAAATCTCTTCCTTTTAAATGCACATACACAGGGTAAGCATAATGACGATCAAATTCATCTGGCTCAACTTGTTGCACGTCCATTAAATTCATTACCTCTAAAATACCATGCGCCACCCTGCCCGATCCTGTGATAACAATTTTTACTGGTGGTAATTTCAATCCAAAATAAGTGTGGATTAGTTCTCGATAATCTTTTACTTCCTTTACTCTACCTAAATGAAATGCTTTAGTGCGATTACCATAAGCCATGATGCCATTATGCGCTCCAACAATGCCTGCAAAAAAACCAAAGCCAATCAATCTCTGTCCATCCTCATGTTCTAAACATTCATAATCAATCAGCGTAATACCTAGATCCATCATTTTATGAAACAAGGCTTGATTATAAGGTTGTGCTTTTTTAGTATGCGAAAAGAATAAATAAGTTTTCCCTGCAATCAACTGTGAATTAGGAACCTCTTTGATTCCTAATAATATATCTGCTTGACTAATATCAGTGACTAATTTGATCCCTTCTCTAGTATATTCCTGGTCATGATAACTCCTATTGGGTGATGCTTCTACAATAATATCCCAATCTGGATGCTGCTCTTTAAGCCACTTACATTGCTTAGGCGTTAAAGCCACCCTATTATCACTGGGAACTTTTCCCTCTTTAATAAGTCCTAATACAGGCATATTGGTTATTTTGCACAATATAAGAAATTTCAGCATGAACTATTTTGAGTTATTTGGTCTTCATATTGGTTTTCAAGTAGATACACAAAAGTTAAGGGCTGCTTTTATGGAGATCCAGAAAGCATCTCATCCCGATAAATTTGCGCAGGGCAATCCCGAGGAACAAGAAAATGCTTTAGAACGATCGGCTATGGCCAACAAGGGCTATACCCTTTTGAATCAAAAAGAACGCATCCTTCCCTATGTACTCGAAATACAAGGCATATTGACACCAGATGAGAAATACGCCCTAGAGCCAAGTTTTCTAATGGAAATGATGGAATACAATGAGGCATGGATGGATGCAGAAGATGAAAACACAAAACAAGCTATCATACAACAAATTGCACAGTTAAAAAATGAACTATATGCACCTATTCAAAACTATATGGAAATGGATCAGATCGATTCTATTTCCCAAGAAGCAATGCTGCAAATAAAATCTTACTACTACAAGAAAAAATACCTTGATAGGATTTTGGAAGATTTCCATCATTAATGTAATATTGCACCCCGCCGAGCACTCAGGTGTAAATTGCCCAGATGGCGGAATTGGTAGACGCGCTAGACTCAAAATCTGGTTATCGCAAGGTAGTGCAGGTTCGATTCCTGTTCTGGGCACAAACCCTGTCACGAAAGTGACAGGGTTTTTTGTTTCGAAGCTGTGTCAAAAGCTTGCTTTTGTAAACAGATGAGAAGTAAAAAACCCAACGAAATGCGCAGCATTTTGTTGAAAGGGTTTGGGTACTCCCAACTCTGAAGGAAGACGTTTTGAGCAAAGCGAAAAACGGCAGTCCTGAAAGGGTTTGATTAAACTTAATTATCTTTAACCATGACAATTCCTCAACTCTTACTAGCCCTATTAATCATATGGGGTATCCCAAGCACTTTTTTTAGAAGTAAGTTTAGGAAGATTGTATACCAAACAGACGATTGGAAAATAAACATCAAACCCCTTTTCAAAAAAGAGATCATCGGTTTATTCACTAACATGTATCCAGAAAATCAAGACTACCTTAAAATAAGAAATCAATACAGAATCTATTTAGTAGTTTATTTAATTATTTTCATCTTGTATCAATTCATCAAAAAATAACCATGAAACAATCCATACTCAATCTCCTATTTTCATTTTTAGCATTTGCAATTGGATATGGTATCGCCCTATTAACTGGACTAGAACTAATACAAGAAGCGATTTTAATTGCCTATTTGATTCAATGGATTGCCTTTATCCCTGCCTATATTTTTCAAACCGAAAAGTTTTATGACTTAACAGGAAGTATTACTTACTTAACCGTTGTGAGTTATGTTAGCTACCATAGTTATGCATCAATGAATGTAAATATAGCTAGCATTGTATTGGCTGCTTGCATCCTATTGTGGACAATCCGTTTAGGCAGTTTCTTATTTACTAGAATACATAGAGCTGGAGAAGATAAAAGATTCAAACTCATCAAGCCTTCACCCACAAGGTTTTTCATGACATGGACTTTACAAGGCATGTGGGTGTCAATATGTTCCATGTGTGCCTTAACTGCCATTGCAAGTAATAATGGTGTCATCCAAAATGGCCTATTTTATATTGGCTTACTTGTCTTTATTATAGGTTTTGTAGTAGAGATTATTGCAGATATGCAAAAGTCAGAATTCCGAAAAGATCCTGCAAATAAGGATCAATTTATTCAACATGGACTTTGGGCTTACTCAAGACATCCCAATTATTTTGGAGAAATCACTTTATGGTTAGGCGTTGCCATCATGTCTTTTTCTTCATTAACAGGAGGACAGTATATTACTTTAATCTCTCCAATATTTACCTATTTATTACTAGTGTATGTAAGTGGCGTTCGGTTATTAGAAATTTCAGGGATGGAAAAATGGGGACATACAGAAAAGTATCAAGCGTATATCAACACCACACCTTCCCTATTTCCCTTTACTAACCCAAAGCGCCCAGACAATAAATAGTGGCTGGAATACCAATAACCTAACCCAACTAATCATTGGATTCATAGTGATCGTACCAAGCGAAAAACTACCTCTTTGTATAAAATAAATATGACTTGGAACAAAGGCAATTAACATCAATACAATGCCCCAGCCTGCATATTTTCTTGTCTGTGTAGGAATTAATAAAAGTGCTAAACCAATTTCAAATACACCAGATAATAGGTTTAGTTCCACTGCCCAAGTAGCCAAATAAGGAGGAATCAATGGTATATAAAAGGCTGGATCTCTAAAATGATTATAACCGCCAAAAATATAGAATGCGATCATTCCATATAACATCAAACTTTTTACAATCTCTTTAGTCCTGTTTTCCATAAGTTTAAATTTTATCCCTACTTTATAAATTCAATGATTGCTGCTGCCACTAGATTAGGCGCTTCTTCCATTGGTATATGTCCCACTTTATCAAGAACCAATACGCGACTATCTCGAATGTCTTGTTTGAATAAAGCGGCATTCTTATAAGAAATAAGTTGATCTTCTTTACCCCATATAATGAGTGTAGGTTGTGTAATCGTTTTAATCTTTGTCGCATCTGGTTTCATAGTATGCTGAAATAATTCCAAAATGGCACTTCTATTCCCCTCTCTTAATAAAAGATCATGATATTGTTGAACCATCTCTTCTTTAACCAATGCCTTATTATAAAATGCGTCTTCTAAACTTTTTCGAATTAAAGAGATAGGTGAAATATGTTTTAATGCTTGATTTAAAACAGGTACTGCAGCTAATTTAAAACCCAATGACCCTTTTTCATCTTTCTTTGGATAACCAGAAGCATCTAGTAAAATTAATTGCTTGACTTTATCAGGACTAGCAATCGCGTAATTCCAAGCGATGCTTCCTCCTAAAGAATTACCAGCGACAATACATTTGGTCACATTCAATTTTAATAAAAATTCATCTATGAATTGATTGTAGAAATTGAAACTATATTGATTTAAAGGATTGGGTCCAGTAAGTCCAAATGCAGGTAAATCAAATCGGATGATTTTTTTATTGGTCTTTAATAAACTAGATAAGGTATCCCAGGTATGTAAAGAGGCAGATGTGCCATGGATGAATACAATGGGTAAAGAATCATCTGACTTGCCTTCAATAATATAATGCACTGGCATGCCATCGATATCGATGAATGCGGAATTTGATTTTTGGTATTTTTCCTTGAGTGCTGCTACTGGAATATCTGCATCACATGAAGACAATAAAAATACCCCAAATAAAAAAAAGGTAACTATTTTAAGGCTTTGAATCATACAATAAATGTAAGATTATTCTCCTACAATTTTGCTGGTGCTTCTGTATAAATAGGTATTGTAAATATGACGTCTCGCAAAACGGTCAGGTGTATCCGCATTCACTAATTTCACATAAATGGCTTTTGGCACACCATAGTATTCATATTCTGATCCGTCAGAAAATTCAACCCTTAGGATCTCAGATTTAAATTCAAAATCATTGATACTCGCCTCTGTGGTTGTGGCGATATAAGCATCCTTAGTGGCCTCATGGGTCTCTATATGTACACTCACTAAAAAATGATAAGAAGCGATTAATTTAGTTGACTTGACTTCGGCATCTTTTTTAGCCTCCTCATTGTCCTGGAACTTATCTGGGTGCCATTCCATCATGATCTTACGATACACTTTCTTTAAATCACTCAAAGTAGCCTTATCATCTACCCCTAAAATGGCCCTATGTCTTTCGATTCGCTTCATAAATTAGATTAATCAGCCGCAAAGCTACACTCAAATTAGCTACTAACAAAAAAAGCCCCCCATGAATGGAGGGCTTTAATCATTTTATTAAAGTCGTAAATATTACTTTACTTCCTCAAACTGTGCATCTTCTACTGTATCATTTGCAGCAGATCCACCTTGTTGAGCACCTGCATCAGGTCCAGCAGCATTTGCGCCGCCATCTGCTTGTGATTTGTAGATGTCTTCGCTTGCAGCAGTCCATGCAGCATTCATAGCTTCTAAAGCAGCAGTCACTTGAGTGACATCTTGTGCTTGGTGTGCTACTTTTAATGTTTCTAAAGCGGATTCAATTGGCGCTTTTTTATCAGCAGGGATTTTTTCACCAAATTCCTTCAATTGTTTCTCAGTTTGGAAAATTAAGCTATCGGCCTCATTCAATTTTTCTACTCTATCTCTTTCTATTTTATCAGATGCTTCGTTTGCTTTCGCCTCGGCTTTCATCTTTTCGATTTCTTCCTTTGTTAAACCACTACCCGCTTCGATTCTGATTTTTTGTTCTTTACCTGTTCCTTTATCTTTTGCACTTACGTTTAAGATACCGTTCGCGTCAATATCAAAAGTCACTTCAATCTGAGGTACACCTCTTGGAGCTGGTGGAATACCATCCAAGTTAAACATACCTAAACTTTTATTTTGAGCAGCCATTGGACGCTCTCCTTGAATCACATGAATCTGAACACCAGGTTGGCTATCGCTCGCTGTTGAATAGATCTCTGTTTTCTTAGTAGGAATCGTTGTGTTAGATGCAATCATTGTTGTCATGACACCACCCATTGTTTCAATACCTAAGTTCAAAGGTGTAACGTCTAATAACAATACATCTTTTACATCTCCAGTCAATACACCACCTTGGATACCTGCACCAATTGCAACAACCTCATCTGGATTTACTGAACGATTTGGTTTCTTACCAAAGAATTTCTCAACTAGTTCTTGCACTTTTGGAATTCTTGAAGATCCACCTACTAAGATCACTTCATCAATTTGAGAAGTCGTGTAACCTGCATCTTTCAAAGCAGCTTCACATGGCTTCAAACAACGTGCAAATAAACTATCTGCAAGTGATTCAAATTTTGCTCTTGTTAATTTTAATACCAAGTGCTTTGGAACACCGTCCACTGCAGTGATATAAGGTAAGTTGATTTCTGTTTCAGAAGAAGAACTTAATTCTACTTTTGCTTTTTCAGCCGCTTCTTTTAAACGTTGTAAAGCCATTGGATCTTTTCTTAAATCAATCGCTTCTTGATTTTTAAATTCATCCGCTAAGAAATCCATGATTACTTTATCAAAATCATCTCCACCTAAATGGGTATCACCATTGGTAGATTTTACTTCAAATACACCATCTCCTAAATCAAGGACAGAAATATCAAAAGTTCCACCACCTAAATCGAATACAGCAATTTTTTGCTCGATGTTCTTTTTATCTAAACCATAAGCTAATGCTGCTGCAGTTGGCTCATTCACAATTCTGCGAACGTTCAAACCTGCAATCTCACCAGCTTCTTTAGTCGCTTGTCTTTGTGCATCATTAAAATAAGCAGGTACAGTGATTACTGCATCTGTTACTTCCGTACCTAAATAATCTTCTGCAGTTTTTTTCATCTTCTGTAAAACCATTGCAGAGATTTCTTGAGGTGTATACATACGATCTTCAATTTGAACACGTACTGTATCGTTGTCCCCTTTAACTACTTTATAACTTGCCAAGCTTAATTCACTTGCAACTTCATTAAAACGACGACCCATAAAACGCTTCACACTAGAGATGGTGTTTTGTGGATTTGTGATGGCTTGTCTTTTAGCTGGATCACCTACTTTACGTTCTCCATTTTTTAAGAACGCTACTACCGATGGCGTGGTTCTTCTTCCCTCGTCATTCGCAATTACTACTGGCTCTCCGCCTTCCATAACTGATACGCAACTATTTGTGGTACCTAAGTCAATTCCTATAATTTTTCCCATAATGATTGATTTTCAATGATTAATTCACTACCATAGTTCAATCATTATGCCATTCTGTCGAATAGGTAAAAATGGCATAAATTAGAGGTACACCCCTTAAAAAAGGGACTGAATTGGCATAAATACTTGAAAAAAAGAGAAGAAAAGGCAGAAAACTTAAACCGACTTGGTCTTAAATGTGAAGTTTTTTTGGCTCGTGTAGCTGAATATCACCACAAAGAAAGTGGTCACAATCTTAGAAAAGGTCGCATTCCATCCTAATCCCTCAACGAATACCTTCAGAAAGATATAGTTTAAAAAGATACAGCCTAAGACCACTGTAAAGTAGCGCAATAACTGTTTGGTCTTGCGAACCGATGTTTCCTGAAACACCACATAACGGCTCAAATAAAAGCCAATGGGGAAAGTCACAGTAAAGCTGATCATAAAAGAAGCAATATGGGGACTGATTGTCAACCATCCAATTTGAACTGGAAGGGTCTTTAAAATATAATTATAGGAGATAAAAAACAAGAGAATATCTAATACCGTATTGCCCCCGCCACATGCTGCATATCGAAAGGTTTTCAATGGCATGAACCTCCTAAATAATGGATACACCCCATCAATTAGGTCTAGAATTAATTTACTTATAAATTCGTGTACTTTCAACATGTATGCGTAAAGGTAATCTTAATTAATTACTTTTGCAGTCGGTAATCCTATTTTATGCAATTGATCCAACATTTAAAGCAGGCCACTGCAGAAGCTATTCAATCCATCTATCAAGTTCAAATCAAAACTGAACAGGTATTGGTGAATGCCACTAAGCCAGAAATTGAGGGGGATTATACGATTGTGCTTTTTGCTTTTGTAAAACAATTAGGCAAAAGCCCCGACGAATTGGGTAATGCTTTAGGTGAAGTAATTATGGCAAGTATGCCAGGTACAATTACTGCTTTTAATATTGTAAAAGGATTTTTAAACTTTACCATCAGCGATCAATTTTGGTTGGACTATCTACAAGCCGCAGACACCAACAAATTAGTCACAGTTACAACGCATCCAAAAAAAATCATGGTGGAGTACTCCTCCCCTAATACCAATAAACCTTTGCACTTAGGACATCTTAGAAATAATTTTTTAGGATGGAGCATTGCAGAAATATTGAAACTACAAGGCAACGATGTCGTTAAAACTTGTATTGTCAATGATAGAGGCATTCATATTTGTAAAAGTATGATTGCATGGCAGTTATTTGCGAATGGCGCTACACCTTCAAGTACCAATATGAAGGGCGACCATTTTGTAGGGGAATACTATGTCAAATACAATGACGCATATAAAGCAGAAGTTGAGCAATTGATTGCTAGTGGTATGTCCAAAGAGGAAGCTGAACAATCCGCACCTATTCAAAAGGGCGCGCAAGTCATGTTATTGAAATGGGAAGAAGGTGATGCTGAAACGATGGATTTATGGAAACGCATGAATGAATGGGTCTATGCAGGATTTGATGTGACCTACAAAAAAATTGGTTCCGACTTTTTCAAAACATATTACGAGAGCAATACCTATTTACTAGGAAAAGATTTAGTAGATCAAGGTTTGTCTAAAAAAGTATTCTATCAAAAAGAGGATAGTTCTGTTTGGATTGATTTAACTGGTGATGGATTGGACGAAAAAATAGTACGAAGAAAAGATGGTACATCTGTATACATGACACAGGATATAGGACTTGCAGAACTCAAACAAAAAGAATTCAATACAGATGCAAGTATCTATGTTGTGGGTGACGAACAAAATTATCATTTCAAAGTATTGAAATTGATTTGTCAAAAATTACAATTACCCGCATCAGATGGTATTTATCATTTAAGTTATGGGATGGTAGAATTACCTACTGGCAAGATGAAGAGCAGAGAAGGTACGGTGGTAGATGCAGATGATTTAGTAGACGGCATGATTCAAATTGCAAAAGAAAAAACAGAGTCACTTGGTAAAGTGGATGATTTTAATGCTACACAATTAGAAAAATTATATGACACGATTGGATTAGGTGCTCTAAAATTCTTTTTATTAAGAGTTGATCCTAAAAAGAAAATGATCTTTAATCCAGAAGAGAGTATTGACTTCCATGGTTTCACTGGCCCATTCATTCAATACACACATGCAAGAATAAAAAGTATCCTAAGAAAAACAGGAACAAATGTGCATGCATTTAGTTCAACATTATTGCCATTAGAAAAAGCACTTGCTATGCAGTTGGCTAATTTTTCGGCAGAAGTCAATGAGGCGGCAGAAGCTTTAGACCCTTCAAAATTGGCGATCTATGCATTTAACTTAGCTAAATTATTCAATAGCTTCTACGCAGAATTGTCCATTGCCAATGCAGAATCAGAAGAGAAGAAAAACTTAAGAATACAATTAGGGATATTGACTGCAGCTACATTAAAACAAGCCATGCAAACTTTAGGCATTGAGGTTCCTGAACAAATGTAATCTCTATTCCGCTTCTTCAAACCCCCACTCTGTTTTTAATTGAGCAAGCTGTTCGGCAGGTAAACTACACGCATCATAATGTCCTGCGTTTCTTTTTTGACGCATCGCTTCATAAATAGTCACTGCGCAGGCCACCGAAATATTTAAACTTTGAATGATCCCCATTTGAGGGATGATAAAATTACCATCTGCCAACCCACGTAATTCCTCTGAAACACCATTATGTTCATTGCCAAAAACAAGTGCTATGGACTGCGTAAAATCAATCGCATGCAGGTCGATGGCGTCACTAGTTAAATGGGTGGTCAAAATAGTTTTGAATTTTTTACGAACATCCGCTACACATTTTTGAACGTCATGGTATTCATGGATCGTTAACCACTTAATGGCACTACTACTACTTTTATAGCCAAAATGTTTGTACTTAGGCAATTCGGTGCTCAATACATATACTTCTTGTATACCCACTGCATCGCAGGTTCTTAATACTGCCGAGATATTATGAGGATCTTGCACATTCTCCATGATGAGCGTCAAGTTTGCTTGACGTTGGTGTAATACTTTTAATAATTTTTCGGTACGCTCTGGTGTCATTTATGTTTATTTATCAAAAGGCATTCTAAAAGCAACACCTAGTCCTGGATGTAATAATGGTTCAATCAATCCATTTTGGTTATTAAAATGATAGTTTAATCCAACCCCATTTAATTGGGTCATTAAAAGTGGGCCATCCATATCCACATAATCCAATTGTGGTAAAAATTGTGCAATCGCAGCAGATCCTATCACAGATTCATTCATACTACCCATCATCACTTTTAATCCCAATGATCTTGCTTCTTTAATCATGCGTAGGGCTGGCGTTAAGCCACTGCATTTTGTGAGTTTAATATTAATGCCATCAAAATAATTCGCACATGTGGCAACGTCTTTTTCAAACACACAAGATTCATCTGCAAATAAGGGCAGCATCCCTTGTTGTTTCAATTGTGCCATCCCTTCCCAATTGTCTTTTGCCAATGGTTGCTCTACTAATTCAACGCCTAAATTAGCCAATGCTGGAATTTTTATAAGTGCTTCTTCGGTTGTCCATCCAGCATTGGCATCTACACGAATAGGTTTGTCTGTATGCTTTCTTAATGCAGTGATCATTTCAATATCATAGTCGGTGCCCACTTTCACTTTATAAATAGGCCAAGGATGTGCTTCCATTTTTTGCACCATCTTTTCTATTGGATCAATTCCTAATGTGTAATCACAAATAGGTGGTTGTTCAGTACCTGTCGTTTCCCAATGCGTGTTCCACAATTGATGCAGTGGTTGTTTTTTCATTTGACCCCATAAATCCCATCCAGCCATATCCAAAGCACACACTAGAAATGGATCATTCGGGAAAAGATGGTGTAAAAAATGCCAAAATCTTTCTGGGTCAATCAAGGCAAATTTTTCAATTAATTTTCTTTGTTTCTCCAACTGCTCCATCATGGATGCAACCGTTACATTGTAATATACAATTGCTGGAGCTTCTCCAAAGCCTGACCAATTACCCAATGACAAACGCACCATCAAACTATGTTGATGCGTCTTTGTCCTGCCATTTGAAATGGTAAATGGATATTCGAAAGGTAAACTCTGTTCCCAAAAATCTAATTGCACTTGTTCTAATTTTAATTATGCTCTTCCACTTGATTGAATCAACTGGAACCATTCTTGATTAAATTGTTCTTCCTTTAATAACTGCTCCAAACTAAGATGCATTCTATACCTCCAATAATGTTTTGGATTGGCAGGTATGTTAATGCGTTCTTCATTTGGATCCGATCTGCGAAGGGATTCATCTATCCCAATAAAATCTTGCAATTGGAAAATGGCCCACATGGCAGGTGAATATAAATGTTGTGATAAAATTGCTTTATTGATCCATCCATCACAATAGATTGGTGCTTTCCCCAACTGCCCCATTTCGTAATTATAAAACTGCTGGGTCTTTGCGCTATCTTCTTCCCACCATCCCCTAATGGTACTTGTATCGTGAGACGAAGGTGTGACTACACTTAAATAAGTTGCATCATTCGGATGGAAGAAGGTTTTATGACTTGCCTTTGGCATTCTTTGTACCTCTATACTTAACATCCCCAATTGATGCATCACATCTGGCACACAGGATGGCACCAATCCTAAATCTTCCCCACAAATTAACATATTGGTGGAACGCTTTAGCATCGGTAGTTTTTGCATTGCTTCTTTTGCCCATGCAGCATCCTGACGTTTAAAGAAATAGTCAACATACAATTCATTCAATAAGTATTGAGTGCTTTCATTTAACTGTTTAAATGAACTTGTATTTCCAATATTAAATCTAAAATGATATTGTTGTGGTTGTTCCCCTTCAATCAAAATGACATTTGCAATCAAATTGTATAAACCATATTTGATTTTGTCATTGAATGGGTTTTGTTCCTGTTGCAAAAAATAAGCTTCTACTAAGCGTTGTGTTTTAAAAGCAGATAACAATGCATAATGTCCATCTCCAATTGATTCTAGGAAATTGGATTTAATATAATCATTGTCATATCCAAATACTTGAAACAAAACCGTTTCATTGATAAAGGGCATGGTAAATCGATCGTGATCAAAGGCAATCCCTTTAGCGTTAAATTCATTGATGTTAACTGGTATTGCTGGAACAAAATGCCCCAAGATCCCTTCTACTGCATGCATTGGTATACTCCAAATTCTAAAAAATCCTAAAATATGATCGATCCTAAATGCATCAAAATAGTATTTCATTTGATCAAACCTTGACTTCCACCATGCAAAACCATCGGCTGCCATCTTTTCCCAATTGTATGTTGGGAAACCCCAGTTTTGACCTGACACAGCAAAATCATCTGGCGGCGCACCTGCCTGAATATCCATATGAAATAAATGAGGATGCTGCCAAGCATCTGCACCAAAACGATACACCCCAATTGGGATATCTCCTTTTAAAACTACACCCTGCGTATGTGCATAATCTGTTGCTGCTTTTAATTGAAGGTGCAAATGAAATTGCACATAATAAAAGAAAGCAATAGCAGAATAAGTTTTTGATTGTACATCAACCAACTGATCTATTTCGGCTGTATTGAATTTAGCATGACTAGGCCATGCATTAAAATCTACAGAGCCATGCAAATCCCTCAAATAAGAGAAAGCACTATAAGGTACTAACCATGCTTGATTGTCTTTAAAAAATTGTTTGAATGCAGGTGTTGCTAAATCTCTTTTACCATTGATTGCATATACCGTTTTTAATGCTTCCCATTTTGTAGCAAGTGCTGCTTCGTAATCAATCACCGACAATGCATTGTATGTGGCTTGTTGCGCAATCGCATCTTGAATTAAATCGGCTTGTCCTGGATCTATGATTTCTGATAACCTGATATACATTGGGTGCAATGCAAAAGCAGATATGGCAGCATAGGGATAAGAATCCATCCAAGTATGTGTTGCCGTAGTATCATTAATTGGTAATAACTGAATTAGTTTCAATCCAATTTTTTTAGCCCAATCTGCTAATAATTTGATATCACTAAATTCACCTACACCCATGCCTTGATTGGATCTTAATGAAAAAACAGGAATGGCGACCCCTGCTCCTTTCCATTGTGTTTGTACTAGATGTGCAAATCCATCTTGTACCAGTACTAATTTGTTTTTACCAACTGGTTCATACAATACGCGATTGTTACCAGACTCAAATGAAACAAATTTCTTTTGAACAGTATCATACATAGCATACTTATACACCAATGGAAAATCACAATGACTTAAATCCAAATCAATTTCAAAATAAGGTTGATCTTTTATTCTTTGTAAAGGCAATGCCTTAGCTGCATCCCATCCACCAATTTCCTTTGACTCGCCAAGGATACAAATTGTTTGATCTGGCGCAAGTAAGGGTGCTTTAACTCTAAATAGATGGGTCGAATTTTTATTAGGAATAACTGGCTTGACTGCAGTATCCGAATTTTTTAATAATACATTTGCAAAAGGTGCTGTATAAAATGCGTTGTCAATAGATCCAGTGAAATTCCATGTATCAATTAAAACCAATTCCTTTGTTGCGAATTGATTTACCATGATGGATTTATCTGAACCCCAATCAAAACTTCTGGTGCCATCATTGTTTTGAATAAAGTAACTATATTGAATGGCTCCCTCTTTTACTAATCCTTTTGTTGCTAAATGTAATACCCAATAATCCTCATTTAAATAAACCATTGGAATAGCTTGTTCAATATTGCCATTGCCTAATAATGGATGGTTACCCGTAATAAAAATAGCTTGACCAAAACTGGTCTTATACTTTAAATGAAAATTCAATTTCTCAATCATAGACAATCATTTTCGAATGGCTTTAAAGGTAATTACAAATTCAATGAAATAGCCTTTAGTAACCAAATTATTGTATCTTGCTTGTGACCAAGAAATGGATCAATGGACAAAATAATTATCTACACAGACGGCTCGGCAAGAGGTAATCCAGGACCAGGTGGTTTTGGCGCTATTTTGATCTGGGGTGAGAAAGTTAAAGAGATTGCAGAAGCATATCGTTATACCACCAATAATCGGATGGAACTATTGGCAGTGATCAAGGCAATTTCGATCTTAAAGACAAAGCAATTACCCATTCTTGTGTATACCGACAGTAAATATGTAGTTGAATCTGTAGAGAAAAAATGGTTGGACAACTGGATTAAAACAGACTTTAAAGGCGGCAAGAAAAATAAAGACTTATGGCTTGCATACTATGAGCTTTCTAAAATATATAAAGTAAAATTTCACTGGGTAAAAGGCCATGCAGATAACCCCTATAACAATCGTTGTGACGAACTAGCCACCATGGCAGCAGATACAGGTCCTTGGGAAGTAGATGCGTTTTACGAAGCCATAGATCCCAAGAAATAAAACTATCATACAAAAAAAAGCCCCTCATTTATTTAAACGAGAGGCTATAGAATATGCTTACTTAAAATTAGCTTTTAACCTTAATAGCTTTTAGTGTTGGTTGAATTAATTTAAAACCACCAAACATCACTGCGCCAAAAACAAATGTACCAGCTAAGCTGTACCCGTAAAATGGTAAACCATCTACCATCGTTTGCATTAAACCTGAAGCAGTCAAAGGACGTTGGTAACCGCCAAAGCTTGCCCATACCATAAAATTAGAAACAAGAAAATAGACAGTGGGTGCAGCGATAAAATTTCCTACAAATTTGCTTACTCGGTTGGTTTGTAAACCAAAACCAAATATGGCTAAAGCAGCAATTAACAAATAGTTCTGCCATTGTCCATCATAAAATCCTTGAATTGGACTTAAGTGATTTACATACAATCCTTGATACATTAAATCAGACAAGAACATAGAAACGAGTGGCAACAAAAAAGCAAAATGTTTATTTTTCACAAATAATGAACCACTAAACAAGGCAATTGCAATTTGTGGGGCAAAACCAAAAGGTCTCCCTGGTAACACTCTATATAAAGCACTTGTTACAATCATGATTATTAAGGCAATTACGATTTCTTTGTTCAGTTTCATCAGATGCTATTTAATTTTTTCTTTTAATAAAACAAATATACAAATTTGGCTTGTTTTATGTTGGATTGATTTTCCTCAATTGTGTATAAATCGATTATGGTACAAATGATTTGAATAAAACAGCCGTTTCAGACCCAGATTGTTGGATTTGAAAGGACGTACCAGCCTTGACTCCAGCTAATTCCCCCGGCTTTAAATCAATCCCATTGATATTGGCAGCACCTTGCATCACTAAAAATTGCTCAAAGGAATGGGTCTCGTTTGTGTAAGATTCCCCCTGTGTTAGCTGTATTTTTGTTAAACCAAAATCAGGTACTGGGCAAGGAAATTGTAACTCATTGGATGCCATATGATCCCCCTTTAAAATACTAGGATAAGTAGGTTCAAAATGTATATGTTGAAGTAACTCCTCAATATCAATATGCTTTGGTGTTAATCCACCTCTTAAAACATTGTCACTATTGGCCATCAATTCAATATTCTGTCCTTCTAAATACGCGTGTAAAAGCCCTGCACCTTGAAACACCCCCTGGTATTTTGGCACATTGACAATATTTAAAATGTAGATGGACAAAATGCCTTTATCTATATTGGAAGCAGGCAGTACACCACCATAATATCGATTGGCCCACCAATGTGGATGTGCTTTATCAACTTTTCCGGCAGCAACTTCCTCGACCGCTAATGCCAATAATGGTTTTAAAATAGCATCTGCAGCTGCTTGATCCAGGCGCATAAAATGACTGTACAAACCTGCATAATCATCCATGCCAAAAATGGGCAATAGATTTTGTAATGGTGCAAGACTTGTTAACCTTTCTTTAAGTGCAATGGCTGGCATGAAACCGTGTAATAACCAAAAATCACTCAAGGCCACCATCACTTCTGGTTTATGATTCTGGTCTTTAT
This sequence comes from Chitinophaga pinensis, assembly GCA_945865295.1. Taxonomy (GTDB): domain Bacteria; phylum Bacteroidota; class Bacteroidia; order Chitinophagales; family Chitinophagaceae; genus Sediminibacterium; species Sediminibacterium pinensis_A. The sequence continues at coordinate 22,160 of CAMBDE010000010.1, forward strand.
AATTTCTATGGGGCGCATCAATAGGTAGGCCCGCAATTTGTTCTTTTTTAAAACCTTTCTCAGCATTTTCCTTTGAAGGATGCACTTGAATACTCAACATTTTTTCGACATCCAAAATTTTAAATAAATATGGTAGGCTTCCAAATCGGTCTGCCGTCTTAGCACCTAAAAATTGAATTGTATTTTCTGCGATCAATTGATCTAATGCCATAGGACCATCAGCTGTTTCCACCATTGCAGGAGCGGATGGATGCGCGCCCATCCAATATTCTGCAAAGGGCTTACCAATGGTATTGTCTACATGCATCAATTGAGGAATGAATGATTTACCACCCCACTCATAATGCCTATGAATCCCATGTAATTTATACGCTGTGTTCATTTACTTCTTTTAACTATTTTTCTGGTTACTCTAAATAATTTGAATCTACTTAAATCCATTTAAAATGAGTCACCATAACAAAGATACTGGGTTTTTAGGCGAAAAGAAAGCCGAAGCATACCTTATCAGCATGGGTTTTTCTATCCTTTTTAGAAATTGGCGCTACAAGCATTTAGAAATTGACATCCTTGCAAGCAAAGGCAACTGCCTGCATATCATAGAAGTGAAAACAAGAAGGACAACTGCATATGGTTTTCCTGAGCAACATATTGATGCTCAAAAAATGCAACACTTAAAAAATGCGGCAGCCATCTTTCAATACCAATACCCTGTTTGGCAAATGCTTCAATTTGATGTGATTGCGATACAGTTGTATGCCAATGAAAAATGGGATCTATTTTTTATTGAAGATGTCTATTTTTGACATTTTTTCAACCAACTTATAAGTCGCTGGGCAATATTCCACATTCTGTTTGTGCACGTGGATGTATTCTGTGAATTTCTTATTGGTAAAATGCGGGAACCCTGCGCAATCAGCAGGTCTTACTTCATAAATAGAACACATATTAGAACTAAGATTTAAGAACTGACAAGGTTTTGAAACATTCACCCAATCCTTGTCTTTTGTTTCGTATTCCAACCAGGTCGATTTGAATTCTGCAGGTTTCATTTCCAAATAAGTAGCAATTCTTTTGATGTCTTTTGTGGTGAAAGTTGGACTCATGGATTTACAACAATTCGCACAAGACAAACAATCTACTTCGGCCCAAACTTCTGTACTTAAATTGGCTACGGTATGATCAAGTTTTTTAGGTGTTTTCTTTTCTATCTTTGTTAAGAAGGATCTCAATTGTTTTGCATTAAGTTTAACTTTCTGCTTAAATGACCTTAAATTTACTTGCATAGGGATATAAATCAGACACGAATTAAACCCTTTATCAATTAACAATCAAATCTTTTCCTAAACTTGTTCTAAGCATATGCAATGGGAAATCTATAAAAAAGGATTTAAAGCTTTCTTACAATTAGAGAAATCATTGAGTGGCCATTCGGTGGATGCTTATTTAAGAGATATTGATAAACTAGCCAGCTTCTTAGAAAATTACAATGAAATCCATACACCTGGAGATATCCAACTAACCCATTTGCAAAGTTTCATTCAAAGTATTGGAGAAATGGGCATGGCAGCTACCTCTCAGGCTAGAATTATATCAGGTGTAAAATCTTTTTTTAAATATTGCCTTATTGAACAGATTTGCACGATCAATCCTACTACGCTATTACCAAGTCCTAAAACGAGTCGAAAACTACCTGACGTGTTGAGCTTTGAGGAGATTGAACAAATGATTGGTGAGATTGACCTTAGTAAGCCAGAAGGTGGAAGAAATAAAGCAATTTTAGAAGTCATGTATAGTTCTGGATTAAGAGTCACAGAAGCAATACAGCTAAAAATATCATGCTTGTATTTAGATGTTGGATTTATAAGGGTGATTGGCAAGGGTGATAAAGAAAGATTGGTGCCCATTGGAACAGATGCCATTAAGTTTATTAAGTTATATAAAGACACCATTAGAGTGCATCAAACCCCAGCCAAAAACTGTGAGGACATCCTGTTTTTAAACAACCGAGGTAAAGGACTTAGCAGGGTCATGATATTTTACATCATAAAAGACCTCATCCTTAAAACGGGTATCAAGAAATCCATCTCTCCCCATAGCCTACGTCATAGTTTCGCGACGCATTTAGTAGAAGGTGGTGCTGACCTAAGGGCAGTTCAAGAAATGCTAGGTCATGAAAGCATCACTACAACCGAAATTTATACCCATATCAATAGGGACTTCCTTAGAGACACTTTAGATCGTTTCCACCCAGCTTTTCAAAAAAAATAACCTTAAAAACAGCCAAAATAAAGTAAGTTTGTTGTTCAAAAATAAAGCAATATGAAAAAGATACTTTTTGTTATTGGAAGCTTTTTAAGCTTAACTGCGATGGCTCAAGTGAAGATGCCTGCTCCTAGCCCAACTCAAACTTTAACCCAAGATTTTGGATTAGGAAAAATGGAAATCGTTTATTCTAGACCAAGCTTAAAAGGCCGTTCAGTTTTTGGCGCAGGAAGCTTACTAGCTCCTATTGGTGATGTTTGGAGAACGGGTGCAAATGGTGCCACTAAATTGACCTTCTCTGATCCAGTAACGATAGGTGGTAAAACATTACCAGCAGGTTCTTATGGTTTATTCACCATCCCGGGTGCAACAGAGTGGACTATCATTATCAATACCAATTCTAAAGGTTGGGGAAGTTTTGATTATAAAGAAGCGGAAGATTTGGTGCGCCTTAAAGTTGCTCCAGAAACAACTGGAAGCACGACCGAAACTTTCACAATTGGTGTTGATGCTATTACTGCTCAAACAGCCACTATTTATTTAAAATGGGGTAAAACAAAAGTGAATATTCCTATTAGCACAGATATTAGACCAATGGTACGTGCTCAAATAGATGCAGCTACTTCTGCAGCTACTGTGAATCCTAACGTGTATCAATCTGCAGCAACTTTTTATCTTGAATTAGACAATGATTATAATAAGGCCTTAGTATTTGCTGATAAAGCGATTGCTGCAAATGCAAAAGCATATTGGTTACATTTATTAAAAGCAAGAATTCAAGTTGCATTGAATGATAAGAAAGGTGCTAAACTTAGTGCTGAAACTTGTAAGCAAATGGCGATAGAAGGGAAAAATATGGATTATGTAAGATCGGCTGATGAGATCTTGAAGTCTTTGTAATATTCTAGCATTATTCAAAAAGCCCTTCCGTCAATCGGGAGGGCTTTTTTTGTACATTTGCTGTTCCAATGCGGAGGTGGCGAAATTGGTAGACGCACTACCTTGAGGTGGTAGCGCCCATACCCGGGCGTGGGAGTTCGAATCTCCTCTTCCGCACAAACCCTGTCATAAAAATGACGGGGTTTTTTGTTTCGAAGCTGAGTCAAAAGCTTGCTTTTGTAATCAGATGAGAAGCAAAAAATTCAACAATTCCGCTTTGCGGAATTGTTGTGAGGGTTTGAGTAAGCCAACCATTTAGATCAGCGAACGAAGTGAGCTAATCTAAAATTTTATTTTCTTATATTTGTCTTATGTCTAATTACAATGTAACCTGCCCCAAATGTCAACACAGCTTTGAACCAACCGACGCTATCCGCGACGAGATTGAAAATGAACTGCGTGGTAAGATGACTGAATGGCAAAAAAAGAAAGAAGAAGAGACCAATCAATTATTAGCAGAACAAAAAACAAAAATTCAGAACGAATTAACAGAACAATTAAAAAAGAATATTGCTGGTGAATATGAGCATAAGCTTAAGTTGATGCAGGACAACGAAGCCAATATGAGCAAGCAGGTGACTGAGTTCAGACAAAAAGAATTAGAATTTTTAAAGCAAGTACAGGCTATACAGGCAAAGGAAGCGGAGCTTGAATTAGAATTACAAAGAAAATTAAATACAGAAAGAGAAAGTTTAAAAGCACAAATTCAAAAAGAAGAAGCAGAAAGAATTTCTATCAAAGACCAAGAGCATGTATTAAAAGTAAAAGAATTAGAAAAGCAATTAGAAGACCAACGCAAACTAGCCGAAGAAATGCGACGCAAAGCAGAACAAGGTAGTATGCAAATGCAAGGTGAAGTACAAGAACTATTATTAGAAGAACTCCTTAAAACAAGTTTCCCTTTTGACCAAATCTCGGAAGTTGGAAAAGGGGTACGCGGCGCAGACTGTATTCAACTAGTGCGCAATAGCCTTGGACAAGAAGCAGGTAAAATTATTTATGAAAGTAAAAGAACCAAAGACTTTAACCAAGAGTGGATTGATAAATTAAAAGCGGATATGCGCAGTCAAGGCGCAGACATTGCAGTAATTGTAACGCAAACCTTCCCTAAAGAATTGGATCGTTTTGGTGAAAAAGACGGTGTATATATTTGTTCATTCCAAGAAGTTAAAAGTGTTGCTTTATTATTAAGAAATGCGATTTTAAAAATCCATGATACCAAAAAGAGTCAAGTGAATAAAGGAGATAAAATGAGTTTTCTTTACGACTACTTAACAAGCAATGAATTCAGCGAACAATGGAAAGCAGTGGGCGAAGGCTTTAGACAAATGCGCTCAAGTATTCAGAAAGAAAGAGACGCGATGGAAAAACTTTGGAAAGCAAGAGAGAAACAACTTGAAAAAGTATTGCTCAATGCCATGCACATAAAAGGATCTATTGAGGGCATCGCTGGTGCGGACGCCATTCATTTAGATTTATTAGAGGATGATACCGCACTGGGATTAGAGGAATAATAATAATCTAAAGAAGGATTAGCTATAACAAGTAACACAGACATAATCGGTTCCAAAATGATAGTCTAAATGTACATTGACATTGCTTCCTTTATGTACAATTGCTGCTGGCACAACTCCCCTATCTCCCTTAGTTAATTCAAGGATATTAAAATCCTTTGCAAAATCAATTCCCAATTGTTCATACTTTTTATACATGGCTTCTTTGGCTGCCCATAAAAATGCCAACTGATTCAATTGATCCTTTTCGTCCAACGACGCAATCATTGCTTTCTCACTATCATTTAAAAACTTATGCGCCACTTTTGAAATGCGTGGATGAATGATTTCAATATCAATCCCTACAGGTTTGTCGTCCACCGCACAGGCTGCATAGCCCTTACAATGTGAAAATGAAAAGTGAAAAGGCAATCCTAATAAATAAGGTTTGCCATTATCCGCCATCACCAATTGGCTCAAATCCGCTTCTGGCATCATTAATTTAAATAATAACCGAACCGCCAAATGTTGTGTCCTCCTTTCCTCATTTGCAATTGGAATCGCTAGCTGCACATCTGTCTCAAAAAAGGACGCAGGTTCTTGAATGGACCAAATGGCTAAATGAGCTGTCTCGTTAATATTTTGTTGATAAAAGAAAGGCATTTTGAATTAGATTGCGGTCTGTTTTAAAGACCGAAATTAAACATAAATCGATTAAGATGATATTATCAGATTCACGTATACTCGAAGAAATTCAAAAAGGAACTATTAAAATTGAACCCTACGATCGTAAAGATCTTGGAAGCAATAGTTATGACGTGCACCTTGGAAAGTGGTTGGCAACTTATGACAACGAGATCCTTGACGCCAAAGCGCATAATACCATTACCTATTTTGAAATTCCTGAGGAAGGATTTGTCTTAGAACCAACAGGCTTTTATTTAGGCGTTACTTTAGAATATACAGAAACACATGCCCATGTGCCTTTTTTAGAAGGTAAATCTTCAACTGGTCGTTTAGGTATTGATATTCATGCTACAGCTGGTAAAGGCGATGTTGGTTTCTGTGGTTATTGGACCTTAGAAATCTCTGTTAAACAACCAGTGCGTGTGTACAAGGGGATGCCAATTGGTCAATTAATTTACTTCCCAGTGGATGGAGAGATTGAAGTTAAATACAATCAAAAGAAAAACGCTAAGTATAGCGGACAGCCTGAGAAGCCTATTGAGAGTATGATGTGGAAGAATCAGTTTTAAGTCGGTACGCCCTAACCCATTTTAATACATCTGCATAACTAGCTAGCCCTGCTGCTTGTTGATTCCATTTTAAGAATTGATCATACAGTTGAGTAGATGCTTGTATTTGCTTATCTGCTCTTGCAGCAAAAAATGCTTTGATATATGCCCGATCTTTCAAAACAGCTGGGCTCAATAATGACCTGTTTTTTTCAATTTGCGTTTTCCAAGCATCAAAACCTTTGTTCCCGGCAAGCAATAATAATTGTACATCCTGCGCATAGCTGAACATTTGCAATAACATGGAATACTTTAAATAAGGATCATTGGCCTCTGATGCAAGCACAAATGCAATGAAATTTGCTTCTGTTTCAGAAGCATAGCCTAATTGATGTGCCATTTCATGTGCAATGGTATAGGGCTGGGTTAAAATTGGAAGGTCCGATCTAAGGATGGCCTCGCCAGTGATAGGTTGATAAAAAGCTAAAAATCCAATATAATCTCCCAAACTAGGGAAAATCGCTTTTTTGATGCTTTGATGTTGCAGGATAAACCTAGGATGCTCGATAGCAAGTGCTTGATAGGCTTGCTGCACATTGGCTACCACTTGCTCAAAATTTGGTTCAATTGACTTATCCAAGCTTATTGCTGCCTTTGTTTTATTAAGTTCTTCTATCAATTCATAAGTCAGCGCATTCATTTCGGAGAGGGCAACTTGAGCATTTTTAGGCGTTTGTATCGATAAATCAAAATCCCTGGTTGGGTCTGGTTGCATATAATTCAAACCCCAAATCAGCTGAAATACCACGAATAATTTTACAATTAGCCAACTCAGTTTGGTCAATATAAACCATCCCTTTTGTGCAATATGATTGAAACTTTTTAGTGAACTAATATTCTTTAAAGCATTAATTATCAATATTATAAGAATAATTATATAAACTAATTCACCAAGCGCAAAAGGGACACTTCCAAATAAGAATCTTAAGCCAGATGCCCCATATTTAAACAAGCCTTGTGTATAGTAACTTGATATCAATACAGGATAAAAAGGCGCTAATAAACAGACTGCAAACAGTAAGATCCATATGGATGGTAAAATGAGCTTGCTTAAACCCGGTCTAAATCGATACATTTGCACAGAATAATTATCTAGTAAAATTAGTATAAACTTTGTCTTTTGACCTATTTTTACTAACTTTGCAACCCTTATAAGTACGGTTATGGGCCATAACAGGACATTCGAAATTCCATTTGTTGGCTTAACAGCTGGAGAACATGAGTTCGAGTACCGTATTGAGGATCAGTTCTTTTTAGATTTTGGACCACAAGATTTCAGTAATTGTCAAACCAAAGTGAAGCTCCTTTTGGAAAAGCACTCAGGTTTTATGCAGTTACATTTTGATATTGACGGGACAATTGATACCCTATGTGACCGATGCGGAAATCCACTTAGTGTTCAACTTTGGGACGAATTTAACTTAATTGTAAAATTAGTTGATGACGCCGATAAGATGAATAGTGAAGAGGAGGATCCTGACATTTTTTACTTAGATCGAAGCGATAACAATTTGTCCATTGCGAATTGGATTTACGAATTCATTAGCCTTAGCGTTCCTTTGCAAAATATCTGCAAATTGGATGAAAAAGGAAAATCAACTTGTAACCAAAAAGTAATTGATCAGCTCAATTTCTTCAATGAAATCCCTCCTACCGAGGCGACATCAAAAACGCTTTGGAAAGGATTGGAACAGTTCAAGGATCTGGACGGAAAAAATTAATTAATAGAAGTAGTAGAATAGAAAATAAAATAGATTAAAAAATTTAAAAAATAAGAGATGCCTAATCCTAAACGCAGACACTCCCAACAACGTAGCGCTAAAAGAAGAACACACTATGTTGCTCAAGAAGTAACATTAAGCAAAGATGGTACAACAGGAGAAATCCACGTTCGTCATCGTGCGCACGTTCAAGAAGGAAAATTATTCTATAAAGGAAAATTAGTAGCTGAGAAGGCGCCTTTAAAAGCATAATTTACCAATAATGAATATTGGTATTGATATGATGGGTGGTGATTTTGCACCACTCGAAGCTGTCAAAGGCATTCAAATCTATCTATTCAATGCTCAACATAATTTATATTGTATAGGTGATGCAACCCAGTTGGAAGAACTCTTTCAGCACCATGGGATTGCCTCACCTTTTTTGCATTTAGTAGATGCCCCAGAAGTGATTGGATACCATGAACATCCTACCAAAGCATTGAAAGAAAAACCTAATTCATCTATTGCAATTGGGTTTCGTTATTTAGCAGAAGGTAAGATTGATGCTTTTTTAAGTGCGGGAAATACGGGTGCCATGTTAGTGGGTGCCATGTTTAGCATCAAACCAATTAAAGGTGTTTTAAGACCAACGATCGCCACACTTTTACCAAAATTAAATGGCAAAACCGGAATCCTAGTAGATGTGGGTTTGAATGCAGATTGTAAACCTGAACAACTGAACCAATTTGCAATTCTAGGTAATTTATACGCAAAGCATATTTTAAACATCGATGTCCCAACTGTGGGCTTATTGAATGTTGGAGAAGAGGAAGGCAAAGGCAATGTATTAGCACAATCCACTTACCCACTCTTAAAAGAAAATTCCCATATTCAATTCATTGGCAATGTAGAAGGACGTGATGTCTTTAATGACAAAGCAGATGTGATTGTTTGTGATGGATTTACGGGAAATGTTATTTTAAAGACTGCAGAGGCCATGTATGAAGCTGCAGCACATCAGGGTCTAGAAAAGGATTCCTTTTTTGGACGTTTCCACTTCGAAAATTATGGCGGAACACCTGTCTTAGGTGTGAATAAGCCAGTCATCATTGGTCATGGTATCAGCAATGCAAAAGCTTTTTCAAATATGATTGCTTTAGCTGAAAAAATGATTGACACCAAATTCTGTGAAATCATCACAAGCAATTTTGCTGACATCCAATAGTATTAGGTTTTTTTAACTTAATTTCACCTTCAATAAAAGCAACCTTTTTTATGTGGTTAAATAACGTTTTAGAAACAATTGGCAATACCCCAATCATTCGATTAAATAAAGTCAGTGAGGGCATTCCAGGAACCATCTTGGCTAAAGTGGACTATTTTAATCCAGGTAATTCTATTAAAGATAGGATGGCTTTAAAAATGGTGGAAGTAGCAGAAGCAGAAGGTAAATTAAAACCTGGTGGCACCATCATTGAATGCACGAGTGGTAATACTGGAATGGGCTTAGCCTTAGCAGCTGTCGTAAAAGGTTATAAATGCATCTTTACAACAACTGATAAACAAAGTAAGGAGAAGATGGATATTTTGAGAGCGGTGGGTGCCGAAGTGATTGTATGCCCTACCAATGTGGCACCAGAAGACCCTGCTAGTTATTATTCAGTTGCAAGGAAATTGGCAGGAGAAATCCCCAACTCCTACTTCTTTAATCAATATGATAATCTGGCCAACCGACAAGCGCATTATGAAAGTACTGGTCCCGAAATTTGGCGTCAGACCGAAGGTAAAATCACCCACTTAGTTTGTACTGCAGGCACTGGTGGCACCATCACTGGCACAGCAAAATATTTAAAAGAGCAGAACCCCAATATTCAAATATGGGCCATCGATCCTATAGGCTCTTTGTTAACCCATTATTTTCAAACAGGAGAAGTGGATATGGCCTATGTAAAGCCTTATATAGCGGAAGGTTTTGGAGAAGATTTTGTACCAGCTAATTACGACATGTCAGTCATTGATCATTTTGAACAAGTGGCAGATAAAGAAGGCGCTTTGATGACTAGGCGTATTGCAAAAGAAGAAGGATTATTTTGTGGATATAGCGCAGGAGGCTGTTTACAAGGGCTAATACAATTAAAAGATAAATTGAAACCAACCGATGCGGTTGTCTGTATTTTCCATGATCATGGAAGCAGATATGTTGGGAAAGTATATAATGACGAATGGATGAAATCCAAAGGATTTATAGACTAATTTAGGCTGGATTTAAAGGCCTAGCTAACATCCGTTTGGTTCATAAATTGTATATTTGTCCTTCAATCATTAAACAATGAACAAGTACAGATCTGGTGTTTTACATGGTAAAGAATTAGAAGCATTATACAACGATGCTAAAGACAATCATTTTGCGATCCCAGCAGTCAATACCACGGGAACGGATACCATCAATGCAGCAATAGAAACAGCGGCTAAAGTGAAATCTCCAATTATCATACAGTTCTCAAATGGTGGTGCACAATTTATTGCAGGAAAGGGTATGCCAAATGACAATTTACAAGCCAATATTCAAGGTGCGATTGCAGGTGCTTTACATGTGCACCAAGTGGCTAAGTTTTATGATGTGCCTGTTATTTTACATACAGACCACGCATCTAAAAAATGGTTACCATGGATTAGTTCTTTAATTGACGAGAGTGAAAAATACCACAAATTACATGGACAGCCTTTGTTCAGTTCTCATATGTTGGATTTATCAGAAGAGCCTATCGAAGAGAATATCCAAACCTCTGTTGAATTCTTTAAACGTATGGCTCCTTTGGGCATGAGTATTGAAATTGAATTAGGTGTAACAGGTGGTGAGGAAGATGGTGTGGACAATAGCGGCATTGAGAATGATAAATTATACACGCAACCAGAACATGTTGCTTATGCTTATACTGAATTAGGGAAAGTAGGTAACTTATTTACAGTTGCTGCTGCATTTGGAAACGTACACGGGGTATACAGTCCAGGCAATGTGGAATTAAAACCAGAAATTTTACACAATAGTCAAGTACATATTGAAAAGACATTGGGCACAGCACCAAAACCAGTTTACTTTGTATTCCATGGTGGGTCTGGTTCTCCTCAAAATCAAATTAGAGAAGCCATTGGATATGGTGCAATTAAAATGAACTTAGATACCGATTTGCAGTGGGCTTTTTGGGAAGGTGTTTTAGGATATTACAAAAAGAATGAAGCTTTTCTTCAAACTCAATTGGGTAATCCAGAAGGTGCAGAGAAGCCAAATAAAAAATATTACGACCCTAGAGTTTGGTTAAGAAAAGGCGAAGAGTCTTTCATCAAACGTTTAGAGCAATCCTTTGACGACTTAAATTGTATCAATAGAAACGTTTAAATCAGTTCCTATGCGTGAAAAAGTAGAAGACATTGAAGTCAACCTAACTGGAGAAGAATTAAACCATTCTGATGCAGCAGATAAATCAAGATGGTTTAAAAGAATTCGTAAAGGTATTAGTACTTCAACTGCAGACAAGAAAGAAACACCAGAAGGATTATGGACAAAGTGTCCAACCTGTAATCATATATGTACTAGTTCTGAATTAAAAGAAAATTTATACATCTGTGACAAATGTAATTATCACCATCGTATTGGTAGTGATGAATATTTTGCTTTCTTATTTGACAACCAAGAATTTGATGTACTATTTGATGAAATCAAAAGTAAGGATGCACTTAATTTTACCGATCTAAAGAATTACCAAAAACGTTTAGACGAAATTCATTCTAAAACAGATTTGAAAGATTCTATGCGTGTAGGTGTTGGTAAAATGAATGGCGAAGGCTATCTTGTTGCATGTATGGATTTTGAATTCATTGGAGGATCATTAGGAAGTGTCATGGGAGAAAAATTTAGTCGTGCAGTAGATTATTGTATTCAACATCGACTTCCCTATTTAGTGATTAGTAAAAGTGGTGGTGCGCGTATGATGGAAAGTGCATTTAGCTTAATGCAATTAGCAAAAACAAGTGGAAAATTATCTCAATTAAGTGATGCTAAATTACCATTCATCTCCTTGCTAACAGACCCTACATTTGGTGGTATTTCTGCCAGCTTTGGAATGTTAGGAGATCTCAATATAGCAGAACCAGGTGCATTGATTGGTTTTGCTGGTCCTAGGGTGATTAAGGAGACCATCAAGAAAGATTTACCTCCAGGTTTCCAACGTTCAGAGTTCTTATTAGAACATGGATTCCTTGATTTTATAGTGGATAGAAAAGAACTGAAGCAAAAATTGTCAGAAGTTGCTTTTATGTTCAGAAGTTAATGCCAAAAAGAAATCAATTTTAAATAGTACTTTTGTATCCCGGTCTAGCACATCGGGATATTTTTTATGGCGAAAGCACCAAAGACAATAGAATTAAACAATAGGCAGGCCTATTTCAACTACCATATAGAAGATAAATATGTGGCGGGCATTGTATTGATGGGTACCGAAGTCAAATCTATTCGTGCTGGCAAAGTCAGCTTCAACGATTCTTTCTGTTTTTTTGATAAAGGCGAACTATGGGTAAGGTCTTTATTCATCAACGCATACTCTCATGGCAATAAGAATAACCATATCGAAGTCCATGATCGAAAATTATTGTTAACTGCAAGAGAACTAAAAAAGATTGAGGCACAAACCAAAGAAAAAGGATTTACCATTGTGCCACTGCGCATTTTTTTCAATGAAAAGCATTATGCTAAAATGGAAATTGGAATCGGCCGTGGTAAAAAAGAATACGACAAACGCGAAACCATCAAGAACCGCGATATCGACAAAGACATCAAGCGCATCCTCGCTAAATAAACTCCTTAAACATATTTTCCTGTGTCTTCTTTCTTAAACTCTATCTGCTCTTTTAAAGATGCAGCATCTGGACGATGTGTTGTGGCGTAGGCGGCAATGAGTAAGACAATCAAGATTAAAACAGCACCTAGAACTTCTTTTGGCTCCAACCAATACCCTATTACTTGATTGAGTTTTGCATGTTGAGGTGCACTTAGTTCATACCTTATTTCGATTCTTGTACCAATTTTTGATTGGTAGATCAATGGGTCTAAGGCCACTTGATATTGCTTTCCTGATTCTTGAAATACAGCAAAGACGTCCCCATTTTTTGCTTCAATTAACGCTGGAGTGATGTCACTATCAAAGTAATCAGGTGTCCTACTAAAAGGCAGGTAGCATATAAAGCATGCAATGAATAATAGGAGTACTGATTTAATCAATTGTGCTAATTTAAAATTAAAAAGCGCCCCCGAAATTGCTAACGAGGACGCTAAAGCTATATGATTTGCATTACTGCAATTTGAATTATGCTGTTAAATTCCTGAAATCCACAGGCACTAATTTACTTACACCCGGCTCTTGCATGGTCACACCATAAATCACATCCACTGCACTCATTGTTTGCTTATTGTGGGTTACAATGATAAACTGAGAGTTATCAGAGAACTTCTGAATCATTTGTGTGAACTTGCCAATGTTGGCATCATCCAATGGTGCATCTACCTCATCCAAGATACAGAATGGTGCTGGCTTAATTAAGTAAATTGCAAACAACATGGCGGTTGCAGTTAAAGTACGTTCTCCTCCACTCAACTGTGTGATAGAAGATGGACGCTTGCCTTTAGGCTTTGCCACAATCTCTACTGCAGTTTCTGAAAGGTTAGTAGGATCTACTAAAATTAAGTCACAAGAATCTTCTTCTGTAAACAATGCTTTAAATACTTTTTGGAAATGCTCTCTTGCAGCATTGTATGTTTCTAAGAAGGCTTGATTGGCAGTTGCTTCTACTTCTTGTATTGTTAACATTAAACTTTCCTTCGCAGTGACTAAGTCATTCTTTTGTTCTAAGATAAAATCATAACGTTTTTTCATCTCCGTGTAAGCCTCAATCGCAGTTGGATTCACTTCACCCATATTCTCCAAACGCTTCTTCATCTTCTCAACATCTGCTTGAAGTTCTTCAAGAGTCGCTTCGGTTTGTCTTCCTAAATCTAAAATTTCTTCTAATTCTACTTTAAACTCTACACTTAATCTCTCCTTGGTTCCAGCCAATTGTAGTTTTAAATTATTTAATTTATCCTTAATCTCATTGATCAACTGATCCATTAATTCCTTAGACTTTATCTGAAGTCTTAAAGTACTTTCTTTTTCTTGTAAGGCAGTTCTTAGTGAATAGTAGGCTTGATCTGCTTCGTTCAATTTCAACTCTTCTGCTTCTTTGTTTCTCAAAAGTTCAACCAAAGCAGTATCGATAGCTGCTATTTCAGTACTACTTTCTACAATGGCAGAAGATGCTTCTGTCAACTGTGTCGTATTGGATTGAATTTGCGTATGTAAGTCATTCAACTGATTGTCTTTGAAAATCACTTCTTGTTGTAAAGCTTCAATTTTACTTTGTTGCTTAGTTAACTGTAAGTTCATCTCATTGAATTCGCCAGATGCTAAATGATACGCTTGCTCTGCAGCTTGGTATGCCAATTCAATAGCCTCTAATTGAGCTTGAGTTGCTTGTAATGAAGTATTCAATTCAACCAATTGAGTTCTAGTGTCCCCAATAAGGGCATGCTCTTGTGCAATTTTTTCTGCTAATTCTGCCAACTTAGCGACTGCCGCAACCTGCGCAGAATGTAAGTTTTCTAATCGATTCTTATTGGCAAAAACATCATTGATTAAATGATTTACATTTTGTTCTGTCGTTCTAATTTCTTGCTCTTTCAACAATTCATTATACTGTAAAACCGATTCGTGTTGAACTTGAATTTGCGATTTTAATGTATTTACCACCGTTTCTTGTGATTGAATGTCTTCTAATAATTTCTCTAAATTTTTTGCACGGCCTATTTTCTTTCCTTCAAATAATCCAACGCTACCACCAGTTAATGTATACTTCCCTTTTACATACTTTCCAGTCTTCTCTAAAATCATTCCTGTAGTAGCAGCTTCTAGAGCAGCTTCATTTTCGGCAATAAATACATTTCCCAATAAATGATTTGCAAGAGCAGCATATTTTGGATCAATCTCAATCACAGATAAAGCTGCAATGGTGTTGGATGGAGCAGATTCTGCTTTAGCGCCAGCTAGTTGATCTAATAAAAAGAAATTCGCCTTCCCTTTTTTGTTTTCATCCAATAAATGCACTGCTTGCATCCCTTCCTTTAAATCATTCACGACGTAATAATTTAAATAGGGTTCTAATACATTTTCAACTGCAGTACGGTATGCCTCTTGAACATATAATATATCAGAGAGGATTGGCGCATTGTGGTTCCAGCCAGTATTCTTATGTAAGAATTTAACGCTTTCTGGATAGCCATCCATTGAGTCCACTAAACTTTTTAATAAATCGTATTCGTTTTTCTTAGCATCTAAAATCCTAGCTTGTTCAGCTAATTTTGATCTGAGTTGCTCAAGTTCTTCTTGGGTTTCAAAAATACTCGTTTTTGCTTTTTCATTTTGCGATTGTAAGTCAGCTAAATGGGCTTTGCTTGCAGCCAATTCCGATTCTTTAGCTGCTAATTGTGTTGTGAGTGCTGCTACTTGTTCAGCTCTATGCAATTGCTCCTCATCTAATTGATGCTGGCTTCTTTGAATGTTTTGAATCGAAGTATCCGATACCGCCACTTTCTTCTCTGCCTCAAATTGATTTCTTTGTATTTGACCAAATTGTTGACGCAAGCCATCCAATACACCACGTTGGTCGTCGAATTGTGTGCGTTTATTGGTTAATTCAATATGTGATTGATCTACCCTATTTTTGAAATCATTGTAAATTTTTTCTTCCTCAATGACTTGTAATTTGGTATACTCTATAGAATCTCCAATGGTTTTTAATTGTCCTTCTGCACGCTCTAAGAATTCTTGTAGCCCTTTTTCTTTGTCATTTAAATAATCTAAACGTTGCGCAGCTAAACTTTTATCATTTTCTTTTATTCTCAGATGCTGCAGCATATCATTGAACTCATGTTGCATGCTTTGTAAGCCCTTTTCTTTCTCAATAAACACCACACGCTCTTGTTCAAGTGCTGCTTCTTCTAATGCGATGCCTGCTTCTAATTGGAATTTCTTATCTGTTTCGGTTTCTTGTTGCTCTGTTAATTCCTTATAGGTTAAATTGAAGCCTTCTAATGACGCAATGGCTAATTCAATCGCAGTTTCCTTATAATCTTTTTTAATTTCAAAATATTTCTCTGCTTTCTTAGCTTGATTTTCTAAAGTCTTTAATTGGTTGTTGATTTCAAACAATAAGTCCTCAATACGCGCTAAGTCTTGCTCTGTCGCATCTAATTTATTCTTCGCTTCTTTTTTTCTTGTCTTGTAGATGGTGATTCCAGCTGCTTGTTCTAACATTTTACGACGACTATTATCTTTATCCTTGATAATGTCATCTACCATACCCAATTCAATAATGGCATAACTGTCTGTACTCACACCTGTATCCATGAATAAATTATGGATGTCTTTTAAACGACAAGACACATCATTCAAACGATATTCACTCTCACCATTTTTATAGTAACGACGTGTCACCGTAATGGTGCTAAACTCTGTAGGTAATAAATTTTTGGTATTATCGAAAGTCAAACTCACTTCCGCCATGCTACTTGCATTTCTAGTCTTAGAACCATTGAAAACCAATGAATCTAAATTCTCAGACCTTAGTGCTGAAATCTTAGATTCTCCAATCACCCATCTAATACTATCTATGATGTTACTCTTACCACAACCATTTGGCCCAATAATACCTGTTATACCATCGTCAAAACTGATAATGGTTTTATCAGCAAAACTCTTGAACCCCTTGATTTCTAATGACTTTAATCTCACTTTTGTAACGCTTTAAATTGTCTGCGAACATAAGAAAAATCAGTCAAAAGTCAAGGGTAAAGGGTGTATTTAGATTGAAATGTGGACAAAATCTACCCCTTTTCAACAAGGCGACCTCCCTCGGTACTCAGGGTGCGAGCTGGGAACTTGTTTACCACCATATAATCATGGGTAGCCATGATAATGGCTGTTCCATCTTCTTTAGCTATTTGGAACAATATCTGCATAATTTCATCACTGGTTTCAGGGTCTAAACTACCAGTTGGCTCGTCTGCAAGAATCAATTTTGGCGAGTTTAACATAGCACGAGCAATATCCACTCTTTGTTGCTCCCCACCACTCATCTCATAGGTCATTTTGAAGCCTTTATTTTGAAGCCCTACTTTATTCAACACGTCGTCAATTTTTTGTTGAATCAACTGCTCATCCTGCCAGCCAGTCGCTTTAAGCACAAAGCTTAGGTTCTCGTTTACGTTTCGGTCCGACAACAATTGAAAATCTTGGAAAACCACCCCTAAATTTCTTCTTAAAAAAGGTAATTTTTTCCAGTCCATCTCTTTTAAATTAAATCCAACCACATTCCCAACACCTTCTGTCAAAGTCAATTCGCCATATAAGGTTTTCAATAAGCTACTTTTACCTGTGCCTGTTTTTCCAACAAGGTAAACGAATTCACCTTTTTGCACGTTCAAGTTGACATCTTGCAAAATAAGGCTACCACTTTGGTAAATATTTGCATGCTCAATTTGTACAACAATTTCACTCATATGGTTTGTGTTAATAGATTAAAATTAATAGCTAAATACTTCCTTTCCAAAACTTCCTTCTAAAACCAACTCCTTTTTATCTGAAGCTTCCACAAAGCCCACCACTTGCGCTTCTATCCCTAAACCTTTTGCAATTGCAATTAAGGTATTAGCAGAAGCAGCATCTGTAAATATTTCTAGACGGTGCCCCATGTTAAAAACTTGGTACATTTCCTTTGTATTGGCACCAGAATTAGCTTGTATCAATTTAAATATTGGAGGCGCATCAAATAAATTATTTTTTACAATACGCATATTGCCTGGTAAATATTTCATGCACTTTGTTTGACCACCACCACTGCAATGGATCATGCCTTTGACTGCATCAAAATGATCGGTCAAAATAGCTTTCACCAATGGCGCATAAGTGCGTGTTGGACTCAATAATAACTTACCTACACTGATCTCTCCAAACCCTTTGATAGTAAGCATATCCGTCATCCTATTTTTTCCTAAATAAACCACTTCATCCTTTAAACTTGGTTCAAATGATTCTGGGAATGCAGTGGCATAATAATGTGATAATACATCATGTCTTGCACTCGTTAAACCATTACTTCCTAATCCACTATTGTATTCCGTCTCGTAATTCGCTTTTCCAGAACTTGAGAAACCAACAATCACATGTCCTGGTGCAATTAAGTCGTTGGTAATTAATTTTGATTTAGGCCATCTTGCAGTCATGGTTCCATTCACCGCAATGGTTCTTACCACATCGCCCACATCTGCAGTTTCCCCACCCAAGAATGCAATTTCAACGCCAAATGTTTTAAGTGTATTGAAAAAATCCTGCGTGCCGTTGATCACCTGACTGATCACTTCTCCGGTAATTAATAATTTATTACGATCTATCGTTGATGAAAACAAAATCTGATCATAGATGCCTACGCACAATAAGTCATCTAAATTCATTGCAATGGCATCTTGTGCAATGCCTTTCCATACAGACACATCACCCGTTTCTTTCCAATATAAATAGGCTAAAATACTTTTAGTACCTGCGCCATCTGCATGCATGATATTAATGTGGTCTTGACTGCCTCCTAAAAAATCCGCATATAATTTACAAAAAGCGTTCGCATATAAGCCTTGATCTAAATTCTGAATGGCGGCATGAACTTCTTCTTTTTGAGCGGATACGCCGCGCTGAGCATACAATGACATGGCTATAAATTGATTTTACAACAAAGGTACAATTGTTTTACATTTGTACCCTATTTACAAGATAAAGATGAAGGTTCACTACGATTTAACTTCCCTACCCCAATTTAAAGACGCCATTGTGACAATGGGCGCTTTTGATGGCGTACATAAAGGACACCAACAAATCATTCAAAGAATGAAGCTATTGGCCCAGCAAGTGGAGGGAGAAACCATCATCATTACTTTTCATCCGCATCCTAGAAAGGTCATCTCTTCAGTACCTGGTGAAATCAAACAATTGAGCAATATTAAAGAAAGGATTCAATTGTTAGAAGCAGCAGGAATAGACCATCTAGTGATCATCAATTTTGATTATAAATTCTCTAATTTATCTGCAGCGGAGTATATAGAAGATTTTTTATACCAATATTTTAAGCCCAATACTGTCATTGTGGGCTATGACCATCATTTTGGAAAAGGCAGAAATGGCGATATTGAATTATTAAAAACAATGGGGGCAAGATTGCATTTTAAAGTAGAAGAAATCAACGAACAACTGGTCCAAAATGAAATAATTAGCTCCACCTTAATCAGAAATTATATTTCAGAACATGAAATCAAAAAGGCCAATGATTTACTAGGCTATGCCTATTGCTTTGAAGGATTTGTTGTGAGGGGGAATCAATTGGGTAGAACCATTGGGTACCCCACTGCTAATTTACATATCAATGACGAAGAAAAATTGATCCCAGCTAATGGCGTCTATGCTGTAAAAGTAAAGGGGGATTGCACCAATCATGCAATTGTCGAAGGCATGATGAATATTGGAATTCGCCCTACAGTAGATGGACAAAAGAAAGTGATTGAAGTGCATATTTTTAATTTTGATCAAGATATTTACGAACAGTACATCACCGTATTGGTCTATGAATTTATTAGAGGAGAAGTTAAATTCGATGGATTAGACGCTTTGAAAAACCAATTGCATCAAGACAAAATAACTGCTACTACAATTTTAGCTAAGTACGACGCTAAACTTGATTAAGACATTATTTTAACCACCAATTCTTTTAATAAATCTGCATCCGTATTGCTTGCATCATTGATGCCTAATACCCTAAGATTGTATTCATGAATCAATAAAAGTATTTGTTCCACTTTTGCAGGATTATAATGTCTAGTAGCCGCCATCGTAGTTTTAATAGAAAAGAAATTCAACCCAACTTCTGCCATGATTCTTTTTTCATCATTGGTTCCTAAGCCATAGACTGCATATAGTTTACTAAAAAAACCATAGAGGGTCGGAAGGATCAACTGAATGGGCGCGGCTTTTTGATTGGATTCAAAATATTGAATCATTTGAATGGCTCTTGAGAATTTTTTATGTGCAATCGCATCCTGAAATTCAAAGGCATTAAATTCTTTGCTAATGCCAATATATTTTTCAATATCGTCTTCGGTGATTTTTTTTCTATCCCCTAAATTCACCATTAGTTTTTCTAATTCATTTTTGATCCTGCTTAAATCATTGCCAATATGATCCACAATAATTTGTACCGCTTTAGGGCTAATTTGATAGCCATTTTCTGCCACCCACTGATTGACCCAATCAGGCAATTTGTTGTCATACATCTTCTTGGTACTAACAACGACCGCTTTTGTTTTAAGCAATTTCGCCAATGCAGAACGCCCATCAACATTTTTGTCTTTATGGGCCACAATTAGGATGGTAGACGATAAGGGATTTTCAATATAAGAAACCAATTTCTCAATTGAATTCATATGTTGGGCCTCTTTTATGATGACTACTTGCTTTTCTGCAAAGATGGGATAACGTTTACAAGCGTTGAGTACTTCAGCCCAATCGGCATCTTTGCCATAAAAAACAGTCAAATTAAAGTCTTGATCTGCCTCAGGTAATAACTTGTTTTCTGCATATTGTACTACCTGATCTATATAGAATGACTCTTCCCCTTCCAGCCAATAAACGGCGTCGAAGACGTTATTTTTCCAATTCGATAAAATTTTAGAAATAGGCATCCCCAAAGATATACAGGAATGGCGTTTTTTTCATATCTTTGCAAAATAAATAAACACATTTTATTATGAGTAACGAAAATTCAGGTAACGGAGGCAAAATTATAATTGGTGCTTTAGCGGTTGCCCTTATTGGTTCATGGATCTACTTTAGTACTTCTAAAACCGAAATTATTAGCAACTACACCACTCAAGTAAACAACTTAGATAGTGCTAAAAATGTTTTACAGGCCGATTTTATTGCAGTTTCTGCAAAAGCAGATTCATTGACACAGCAAAACACAGCATTACAAGGAGATTTATTGTCTAAGTCAAAAGATATCCAACAATTAAAATCTAATATCAGCACCATCTTACAAAAAAAGAATGCAACAGATAAAGAATTAGTAGAAGCTAAATCTATGATCGCTGAATTAAACGGAAAAGTTACTGGATTATTCACTGATTTAGCAAAAGCGCAAGAAGAAAACAAAGTATTGACAGTAAAGAATGAAGTATTAGCCACTGAAAATACGAACCTAAACACGAATTTAACTTCAACTACAAAGGAAAAAGAAAGATTACAAGATATAGGTTCTACCTTAAATGCATCTGCATTTAGTATCCAAGCTGTTTTAGTAAAAGAGGATGGTTCTGAAAAAGTAACTACCTCTGCAAAAAAAGCAAATACCATTCGTTTGTCTTTCCAAATTGATAAAAATAAAATCACCCCTTCTGGTA